>JAUZRX010000090.1 GCA_030949985.1 Acidobacteriota bacterium | reverse complement strand
GTCCGGGTCCGCAGGGCAGCTGTCGCACGCGTCGCCCAAACCGTCGTTGTCGCCGTCAGCCTGGTCCGCGTTCGCCGTCGCCGGACAGTTGTCCACGTCACCGCACACGCCATCACCGTCGATGTCGTTGTCCGGGTCCGCAGGGCAGCTGTCGCACGCGTCGCCCAAACCGTCGTTGTCGCCGTCAGCCTGGTCCGCGTTGGAAATGTTCGGGCAGTTGTCCACCGCGTCGGCAACGCCGTCACCGTCGGAGTCCTGCATCGTGTCGCAGACATCGCCCGTACCGTCACCGTCGGCGTCTTCCTGCCCGGGGTTGTAATCCGCGGGGCAGTTGTCCACGTCACCACACACACCATCACCATCGATGTCGTTGTCCGGGTCTGCGGGACAGGTGTCACACACGTCGCCCAAGCCATCGAAATCAGCGTCAGCCTGGTCAGGATTCGGATCCGAAGCACAATTGTCGACGGCGTCGCGAACACCGTCCGTATCGCTGTCCGCACAGGCGTCGGAGCCCGGCCTCGAAGTGCCGCCGGAGTCCGTTCCAAGGTCTCCCTCGCCAAAGCAGTTGTCGGCGCTCACCAGGTAATAGAACAGCTCTCCGCGTCCCGGGTGGGCCCCATCCTGGCTTTCGGTCACCGGCAAGTCCAGCTCATGGCAGGTGTGGTCGTAGTGGAAACCGGCACCGGCGGCGATCTTGCCCTTGTAGACGTTGTAGGTCTGCGCGTCGCCCTGCGCCGCCCAGCTCAGCGTCAGCTTGTCGGCCCCGAAAACCACGCTCGACCCGAGGGTCGTGGCCGGAGCCGACACACCAGCGTCACTCGGAGCGCAATCGCAGGCGTCCCCCACCTGGTCGCCGTCAGCATCTTCCTGGACCGGATTGGCCGTGGTCGGGCAGTTGTCCACGTCACCGCAAATGCCGTCCGTGTCAATGTCGTTCTCCGGGTCGTCGGGACAGGCATCGCAAACATCACCGAACGCGTCACCATCTCGATTTTCCTGTCCCGGATTCGGCGTATTGGGACAGTTGTCGAACCCGTCGACAACACCATCATGATCCGCGTCGGGGCCACCCTCGCAAGCATCGCCCGTCCCGTCTCCATCGCTATCCGCCTGATCCGGATTCGGGGTGGAAGGACAGTTGTCGCATACATCACCGACACCGTCAGAATCACTGTCGGCCTGGTCCGCGTTCGCCGTCGTCGGGCAATTGTCCACGTCGCCGCACACGCCGTCCGTGTCGATGTCGTTGTCGGGATCCGCGGGACAGCTGTCACAAGCATCACCCAGGCCGTCGTTGTCGCCATCAGCCTGGTCCGCGTTCGCCGTCGTCGGGCAGTTGTCCACGTCGCCGCACACGCCGTCCGTGTCGATGTCGTTGTCCGGGTCCGCCGGGCAGGTGTCGCACACGTCGCCCAGGCCGTCGCTGTCGCCGTCCGCCTGGTCCGCGTTCGCCGTCGTCGGGCAGTTGTCCACGTCGCCGCACACGCCGTCCGTGTCGATGTCGTTGTCCGGGTCCGCGGGGCAGGTGTCGCACACGTCACCCAGGCCGTCGCTGTCGCCGTCGGCCTGGTCCGCGTTGGCGGTCAGGGGACAGTTGTCCACCACGTCATCGACACCATCCCCATCGTCATCGGGGTCGCAAGCATCACCCGATCCATCACCATCTGTATCCAGCTGATCGGTGTTGGGGACATTGGGGCAGTTGTCGAAATCCTGGCAAATCGAGTCCCCGTCGGCGTCGCCCCCGCTGAACTTGCAGGGATTGATCAGAATGTCCAGGGCCTCGAAGGCATCGACCAGGCCTTCCCCATACTGCAGATCGAAGCCGGGCGGCCCATGATCGACGGCGGATTTGAACAGCGCGTCGGTGAGTTCTGCGGGAGGGGCATCGGGCTTGGCCTCCACAAGCAGGGCAGCGATCCCACCGATGTGCGCCGCGGCGGCGCTGGTCCCGCCGAAGGTCTCGTAGCCACCACCTTTCTCCAGAGAGACCGACCCGTCGCCATAGGCGGAGACGTCCGGCTTGAGCAAACCCTGGCTGACTCCCGGCAGATAGGGGTAGTCCCGGTACTCCACCGGCATGTCGTAGGGATACGAAGGATCGACGTCCTGGCGAATGTCGACCCACTCCGATGGGCCTCGGGCCGACTTGGTGGAGATCAGGTCGGTCGCCAGCACCATGTTGGCCACACCGATCACCGCACTCAGGCCGCCGATGGGATCCTGGCCATCGTGAAGCTGGGGCGAGGGGCAGTTGGCAGGTGCGCCGATGTTGTACGGCACCGGGTTCTTACCCTGCTGGTTGCCATAGTTACCGATGGAATGGATATGCAGGATGCCCGCTGCCAACTCGCTGTCGGTGGCCTCACGCCACGATCCATAGTCGGGACGCGGCGAAGCCTTCCACTGGACGCTGATCCCCGAGAGCACGATGTGGGCACCATTGTCGATGGCGTACTGCATGGCCTCCCAGAACGAGGATTGGGTGGTGCCGCGCCGGAGGACCATCAGCTCCGCATCGGGGGCGGCACCGGTCTGGGTTCCGTCGGTCCCATCGCCGACAGCGATACCCGCCATGT
Source organism: Acidobacteriota bacterium (assembly GCA_030949985.1). Classification (NCBI taxonomy): domain Bacteria; kingdom Pseudomonadati; phylum Acidobacteriota; species Acidobacteriota bacterium. The sequence goes on along the minus strand of JAUZRX010000090.1, from coordinate 13,732 downwards.
TCGTCCCGTGGCCGTCATCGTCGTCGGGGTTCGGGTCGTCGTCCAGAAAATCCCAGCCGTTGACATCGTCCACGTAGCCGTTGTTGTCGTTGTCGATGCCGTCACCGGGAACCTCACCGGGGTTCGTCCAGATGTGGTCCGCCAGGTCCGGGTGGGTGCGGTCGACACCCGTGTCGATCAACGCCAGCACCACGCCCTTGCCCGTGTAGCCCTCCTGCCAGACCTGGTCGACATTCATGCGGCGCAGCGTCTCGGTCACCGACGCGTTGGGATTGGGACCCGACTGATCGCCATCCTTCCAGGTGGGGGGGATCTCCCGATCGAGAAGAACCTGGGAAACCCCGTCGATCTGGGTCACGGCCCAGGCCACATCGGGAGTCACCCGGACCGAAATCGAGCGATTGATCCACAGCAGGCGGGGCCGTCGAACCCTTCCCGACGCCTCGTAAGAGCGGAGGAAACGCAGAACTTCACCGCCCACTTCCGCAGCCTGCCGCCGCTGCCAGGCCAGTCGCGCGGCCCCCCTGAGCCCCTGGCCCCCGGAAGGCAAGCTGAGTCGGACTACGATCGGCACCATCGCGTCGGGTGCCGCCTGATGCAAAGTATCGGAAAGTTCGGGCTCGATATTGCCGCTGCTCGAGACAGGACCCCCTCCGTAAAGTCCTGCCAGAACCACCGCCAACGAGACGAGCACGGCCTTCCCTCGGTCGACCCACACGAGTCCCATCCTCCCAAGATCGAGCGAAGGCTTGGTCGCCCGGAAGATACGGGGCGGCCCTCTCCTCCTGCAACAAATATTTGGTTTCGGGGGAATTCTTTCCCCTGTTTTTCTTCTCCCCGACGCGGTAACTGTTCGGAAGGATACGTATTAGTCCGGATTCACCCGGAAATTCGCACCGATGAGCCTCTAGTTGACAGCTCCGCCCGGCACGAGGCTCACCGGGTCGAGGCCTGCCCGGCGCAGGGCCTGCCCCCAGACCCGCCCCAGGGGCTCATCGAAGACCAGGCTGGCTTCGCAGGGCAGAGGCACCCACGCACCTTCGCTGAGCTCCCACTCCAGTTGCCCCGGAGCCCAGCCGGCATAGCCCACGTAGCAGCGCAGGCGCTCGGCGCCCCGCTCGGCCAGGATCGCCAGGCCCTCGCGGGCCGTGACCAGCCGCACCCCCTCGGCCAACGCCAATTCGTCCTCGCTGCCCCCCCCGAACACCGGTTCTTCTCCGTGCAGCACCAACAGGTGGGAGTCCTGTTCCACGGGACCGCCCAGATTGACCTCGATCTCGGCCGGGCCGGCGTACTCCACGTCCTGGTAGCCTAGAAATTCCCGCAAGCTCACACCCGTAGAGCGATTGATCACGACCCCCAAGGCTCCCTCCTCGTTGGCCTTGATCAAGAGCACCACCGTACGATTGAAATTGGGGTCGACGAGCTGGGGCATGGCCACGATCAGGCCGGGGGCCAGCTCCGCCAGATTCACCCGTGACTTTTCTTCGGCCATCACTGCCCCTCCCCCAACAGGCTCGCATCGTATCCGGGCGGCGGCTCGAAACCCAGCAGCTCCAGTAGCGTGGCCGCCACGTGGCTCAAGCCGGCCTCGGGAAGATCCGCCCGCAAGGCCAGGGGGCGGCCGGAGTAGTCCTGCACCATGAACTCCACCGGGTTGAGGGAATGGGAGGTCCTCGGCCTGGGCCGGCCGTCGGCATCGAGCTTGGGACGACCGTCGGCGCCACGCTCGACCATATCGTCGGAGTTGCCATGGTCCGCGGTGATCACCAGCGTGCCCCTCACCCTCCGGAGTTCGGGCAGAATACGACCGATCTGCAAGTCGACGGCCTGCACCGCAAGGATCGCCGCCTCGAGGTCGCCCGTATGCCCCACCATGTCACCGGCGGCGAAGTTCGCCCGGAGAAAACGGTGGCGCCCTGTTGCGAGTTGCTCGATCACCGCGTCGGCAGTCTCCGCGGACTTCATCCACGGGCGCTGGTCGAAGGGCACCTGGTCGGAGGGAATCTCCAGGTAGTCCTCGGTCTCGACACTGAATTTACCGGAACGATTCCCGTTCCAGAAGTAGGTCACATGACCGAATTTCTGGGTCTCGGCGCAGGCGAATTGCCGCAAGTCGGTATGGGCCAGGTACTCGCTGATCGTCCGGGTGATCCGGGGAGGGGCCACCAGGTAGCGCCGGGGAATTCCCAGGTCCCCGTCGTAGAGCATCATGCCCGCATAGCGCACGTCGGGCCGGCATCCGCGGTCGAACGCACAGAAGCCGTCGCCCTCCTCGAAGGCCCGGGAGATCTCGATCGCCCGGTCACCCCGAAAGTTGAAAAAGATCACGCTGTCGCCATCGACGATCCGCCCCACGGGCCGACCCGCGCCATCGACGACCACGAAAGGAGGCAGGTACTGGTCCACCAGGCCCGGCTGCTCGCTCCGATAGGTCTCCACCGCCTGCCGCGCACTGCCGAACCCCCGGCCCTCGCCGTGGACATGGGCGCGATATCCCCGGGCGACGATCTCCCAGTCGGCCTCGTAGCGATCCATCGTGGTGACCATCCGCCCCCCCCCGGATGCGATGCAGTAGTCGCGATCCGGCCGCCCCCCGATTTCGGCGAGCAGGGCCTCGAGCCGATCGAGATAGGTCAAGGCCGAGGTTTCGGGCACGTCCCGACCGTCGAGCAGCACATGGACCCTGACCCGCGAAACTCCCTCCTCGGCCGCCCGGCGAATCAGGGCGAAAAGCTGCTTCTCGTGGGAGTGAACGTTGCCGTCGGAAAGCAGGCCGATCAAGTGCAGCGTCCCGCCGCTATCCAGCAGGGGCTCGATCAGTTCCCGCCAGGGGCCCTGCCAGATCGCTCCGCCGGCGATGGCCTGGTCGACGAGCTTGGCTCCCTGGTCGAAGACACGACCGGCCCCCAGGGCGTTGTGCCCCACCTCCGAATTACCCATGTCCTTGTCCGACGGCAGGCCGACCCAGGTCCCGTGGGCACGGAGGGTGCGCACCAGGGCCTTGCCACGCAGGGCATCGAGTTGGGGTGTACGGGCCTGGGCGACAGCATCGAAGGCATCGCCGGTTCCCACCCCCACACCATCGAGAATCAGCAGAACAAGGGGCCCTTCCGGCGGGCGATGGCGAGGCGAAGGCCTCAGCCGAAAACTGTCATCACGCTGCTGTGTCACGATCACCTCGTCCCGCTCCCGACCACGCCACAGCGCCCCTCGGGGGAGCGCGCACAGGCGGGGCAAGCGGTTCAGGGGTAGAGTAGCCTACCTCGACAATCTGTGGCAGTGGCGCTTCCGGCCCCGGAATCGATATCGGGCATGCGGTTTGGTGCCCTGGCGCATACCAGGAGATACTCGATTATGACAAGATTTCGCACGTGGCTTCCCCTCTCCCTGATCCTCGTCGTCCTCTGCCCGGCGGCACTGCCTGTCGGTGCTGGACAGCCCGAGGTGCTCGCCCGCGTCGGTGGACAGGAGATCACCAAGACCCAGGTACTCGAAGCGGCCGCTTCCCAGCTTGCCGAGCTGCGGCAGAAGGAATACGACATCCTCAAGGGCGCCCTCGACCAGGTGATCGACGAGATGCTGCTCAACGAAGCCGCCACGAAAAAGGGACAAACCCTCGAAGAATTCATCAACGCCGAGATTGAAAGCAAGGCCGGCCAGCCCACCGACCAGGAAATCCAGGACTTTTACAACAAGTACAAGTCACGCCTCGGCGGCAAGACCCTCGAACAGGCTCGGCCCCAGATCGTTCAGCGCCTGGGGTTGATGAAGAAGCAGGAGCTGTTCAACGAGATCATCTCCCGGCTGCGCAAGGCAGCCGAGGTCGCGGTTTTCCTCGACCCACCGCGGGTCAAGGTGGCTGAAGCGGGGAATCCAGCATGGGGCCCCAAGGACGCTCCGGTGACCATCATCGAGTTCTCCGACTTCGAGTGTCCCTACTGCGCCCGCGCCGAGAAGACCATCGATCAAATCAAGGAGAAGTACGCCGGCAAGGTGCGCATCGTCTTCCGCGACTTCCCGCTGAGTTTCCATCGCCACGCCCAAAAGGCCCACGAGGCCGCTGCCTGTGCGGGCGACCAGGACAAGTACTGGGAAATGCACAAGCTGCTCTTCGACAACCAGAAGGCCCTGGCCCCCGAGCAACTCGTGTCCTACGCCTCCCAGATCGGCCTGGACATGGACAAGTTCAAGGCCTGTCTCGACAGCGGCTCGAAGGCCGAGGAGATCGCCGCCGATCAGAAGGCCGGAGCCGCCGCCGGCGTCTCGGGAACCCCGGCCTTCTTCATCAACGGCCGCTTCCTCAGCGGTGCCCAGCCCTTCGAAGCCTTCGCGCAGATCATCGACGAGGAACTGGCCCGCTGACACCCGCCGCCGGATGGATGCCACGGGGCAGCGGCTGGGGCGGTCGCTGCCCCTTCCTCTAACAGAGGATGGGTTAAGATCGGCGGCCGGGTCTACCGTGCGCCGCGACCCGGCTGATGCGCAACGCTCCGGCCCGGCCGAAGCGGTCGGCTATCATGGGCAGTAACTAACTAACTAGCACATCAGTACGCCCCCGTGCGAATGGAGAGAGTCCCGGATGTCATCGCTCGCCACGTGGGCCGTCAGGCCGCCTCGCACCGGGTCTCCGGGCCGTGTTTTTTGCCCCGTGAGCGTGCGCCGTGTAGCCTCGGCTGGGCCTTTCGAGGCCCTTCCGTTCGCCGCGACCGTCGGCAACGATCTCCTACCGCGGTTTCTCTTCCACCCCACCGGCCGGAGGACCGTCTCGCCCCCAGGGAGCCTGCGCTAGATGCCTGCCAAGCAGACCTACAAGTTCACCATCCCCTACCTGCGCATCCTCGATCAGAAGGGTGTGGTCAACACGAAGCTCGATCCGGGGCTCAGCGATGAGCGCCTGGTGGCCCTCTACCGCCACATGGTCCTGGCCCGGGAGGCCGACCAGCGCATGCTGCGTCTCCAACGCCAGGGCCGCCTGGGCACCTTCAGCCCCTCCACCGGCCAGGAAGCCGCCGCCTGCGGTCCCGCCATGGCCATGGAAGACAGCGACTGGCTCGTCCCGGCTTTCCGGGAACTCGGAGCGCTGCTGATGCGAGGGGTTCCCCTGCACCGGGTGCTGCTGTTCTGGGGCGGCTTCGAAGAGGGCAACATTTTCCCCGGTGTGAAACGCACGCTCCCCATCGCGGTGATCGTCGCCTCCCAGATCCCCCACGCCGCCGGTGTGGCCTACGCGATGAAGTACAAGAGCGAGAAGAGCGCCGTGCTCTGCTTTTTCGGCGACGGCGCCACTTCCGAGGGTGATTTCCACGAAGGCCTGAACTTCGCCGCGGTGTGGAAAGCCCCCGTGGTCTTCATCTGCCAGAACAACCAGTGGGCGATCTCGACCCCGATTCAGCGTCAGATGCACTCCGAGACCGTGGCCCAGAAGGCCGTGGCCTACGGCATCCCGGGAGTGCGGGTCGATGGCAACGACCCGCTGGCGATGTATGCAGCGACCCGCGAGGCCCTCGAGCGGGCCCGGGCGGGGGAAGGTCCGACCCTGATCGAGGCCCTCACCTACCGCCTGATGATGCACACCACCGCCGATGACCCGAGCAAATATCGCGACGACGAGGAAGTCCAGACCTGGCAGGACCGCGACCCTCTCCGGCGCATGCGGCGCCTGCTCGACCGGCGCAAGCTGTGGAGCGAGAGCGAGGAAGAATCCCTATTGGCCCAGGTCAAGCAGCAGATCGACGCCGAGGTGAAAGTCTACGAGCAGGGGGTACGCGCCAAACCCGACATCCTCTTCGACCATGTCTGGGCGGAATCCTATCCCGAAATCGAAGAGCAACGCGCGGCCTTCCTGGCCCGCCAAGGTGAAGGGGACTCGAATGCCTAGGATGAACATGGTCCAGGCGATCAATCTCGCCCTGCACGAGGAAATGAAGCGCGACGAGAGCGTGCTCGTCATGGGTCAGGACGTGGGAATCAACGAGGGCGTGTTCCGGGTGACCGCCGGCCTCTACAAGGAATTCGGCGAGCGGCGGGTGATCGACACGCCACTGGCCGAATCGGGCATCCTCGGCAGCGCCGTGGGCATGGCGCTGGCAGGGCTCAGGCCGGTAGCCGAGATGCAGTTCTCGGGCTTCTCCTACCTGATGATGGGCCATCTCGAGGGGCACTGTTCGCGCTACCGCAGCCGGACGCACGGACACCTGACGGTACCGCTGGTCGTGCGCATGCCCTACGGCGGCGGCGTACGCGCGCTCGAGCATCACTCCGAAAGCCGCGAGGCGATGTTCGCCCACATACCAGGCATCAAGGTGGTGATACCGTCCGGACCGCGAAACGCCCGGGCGTTGCTGACGGCCGCAATCCGCGATGAGGACACGGTCGTCTTCATGGAGCCCAAGCGCTCGTACCGGGCCTTCCGCGAGGAAGTCCCCGAAGAGAGCGAAACCTGGCCCATCGGCAAGGCCCAGGTCATCCAAGAAGGTTCCGACCTGACCCTGGTGAGCTGGGGCGCGATGTTGCGCATGGCCATCGAGGCGGCCGGGGAGGCCAGGGCCCAGCGCGGGGTTTCCGTCGAGATCATCGACTTGCTGAGCATTTCGCCGATGGATACCGCGACGATCATCGGATCGGTCAAGAAGACCGGGCGCTGCGTGATCGTCCAGGAGGCTCCGCTGAGCCTCGGCCCCGCCTCGGAGATCATCGCGCGCATCAACGACAAAGCCCTGCTCTACCTGGAGGCTCCCGTAGGCCGGGTCGGCAGCCATGACGTGGTCACCCCCTACTTCGGCCGTGAGCAAGCCTATTTCCCTGGCGTGGACTCCATCCGCCGGGCAATCGAGGAAACCCTCGATTTCTAGTTGAGGAGGTCGTGGTGTTCAAGTTCAAGCTTCCCGATCTCGGTGAAGGTATTCACGAGGGGGAGATTCTCAAGTGGTACGTCCAGGAAGGTGACGCCATCGCCGAGGACGCTCCGCTGGTCGACGTGGAGACCGACAAGGCCGCGGTGACGATCCCCTCGCCCAGGGCAGGCAAGATCGTGCGCCTCGGCGGCCCCGTCGGCGGCACCATCGAGGTCGGCTCGATCATCGCCGTGATCGACGACGGATCGCAGGCCGACGGCGACCAGGCCGCACCGGAAGAGGAGGCGACTCCCACCGGTCCGGCGACCCCGGCGAAGGCGGCCCCTCCCCCCGCCCCGGCTCCGGCCCCCGCCCCGGCCCCGGCCGCCGATGCGGGCCTGGTGCGGGTCGGGCCGGTGCCCGCCGCGCCCGTCGTGCGACGCCGGGCGCGGGAAATGGGCATCGACCTGCACCAGGTGCCGGGCAGTGGACCCGCGGGTCGGGTCACCACCGAAGACCTCGAACGCTTCGCGGCGGGACAAGCGCCTGCCGACCCGACCGGCGGCGGCGGCGCGACCGGCTCCGCCACGATCCCCTTCTTCCACCTCGATGCCCTGCCGGACTTCGAGGCCCAAGGCCCCATCGAACGCGAACCCGTGCGCTCCATCCGCCGCAAGGTGGCGCGAAAGATGGTCACGTCGATGGTGGTCGTCCCCCACGTGGCGCTGATGGACGACGTGGACGTCACCGACCTCGAAGCTTTCCGGCAACAGCGGAAAGCCACGCACGGGAACGAGGCCGGCGGCAAACTCTCCCTGTTGCCTTTCGTGGTCAAGGCCGTCACCGAGTGCCTGGTGGAGTTCCCGATGTTCAACGCCTCCCTCGATCCCCATCGGGAGGAGATCATCACCAAGCACTACTACAACATTGGTTTCGCCGCCGATACTCCCCGAGGCCTGCTGGTTCCAGTGATCCAGGACACCCGGACCAAGAGCATTCTCGAAATCTCGGCCGAAATCGAACGGCTGGCCCTCGAAGCCCGGGGCGGTACGCTGGGGCCGGCCCAGATGCAGGGCGGCACCTTCACGATCACCAACGTGGGCCCCATCGCGGGCACTCGGCTGATCCCCACCATCAACTACCCGGAGGTGGCGATCCTGGGCATGGGCCGCGCCGAGCAGAAGGCGGTGGTGCGGGAGGGAGAGATCGTCGTCCGCACGATTTTGCCGCTGACCCTCGCGTTCGATCACCGTATCGCCGACGGCGCCGATGCGGCACGTTTCATCAAGCGCCTGGGCGAGTTGCTCTCGAGCCCCCTGACCTGGCTCTTGGAGCGCTAGCTGCCCGACGCAGGCAGCGGGAAGGAGACCACGATGGTCATGGGAAGTCTCAGCCAACAGACGGACGTTGTGGTGATCGGCGGCGGACCCGGGGGATACGTCGCCGCCCTCCGAGCCGCCGACCTGGGCCGGGAAGTGATTCTCGTCGAAGAGCGTCCCCGCCGCGGTGGGGTCTGCCTGCTCGAGGGCTGCATCCCCTCCAAGACCCTGATCCACAGCGTGGAGATCGCCGAGGCCGCCCGCCACGGCAAGTCCTTCGGCGTGGTATGCGGTGAAGTGAGCATCGATGCGGGGGCCCTGCGAACCCACAAGGAGAAGGTCGTCACGGTTCTCAGCCGCGGCGTCGACCAGTTGCTCAAGGCCCGGGGCGTGGAAGTGATCCAGGCCCGTGCCCGTTTCGAGGGGCCGCGCAAGCTGCAACTGGCGGGCGCCGACGTGGCGGGTATCGAATTCCGCCACGCCATCGTCGCCACCGGCTCGAGCATCGTCCGGCTGCCGATGATGGAGGGCCTCGACCTGTGGACCAGCCGGGAGGCGCTGGAGGTCGGGGAGATCCCCACCTCGCTGCTGGTGATCGGAGGCGGGTACATCGGCCTCGAACTGGGCTTCGTCTACGCGGGCCTGGGCTCGAAGGTCAGCGTGGTGGAGATGCTCCCCTCCCTGCTGACCGGCGCCGACAAGGACCTGGTGCGCCCAGTGGCCAAGAGCGCCAAGTCGGCCTTCGAAGAAGTCATGCTCGAAGCCAGGGTGACCGGTATCGAAAAGGTCGGGAGCGGCGGTTTCAAGGTCACCATCGAGGCCAAGGGCAAAACTCTCGAGCGCACCTTCGACCAGGTCCTGGTGGCCGTCGGACGCAAGCCCAACACCGGCGACCTGGGCCTCGAACACACCGGGGTGAAGGTCGACGAGCAGGGTTGGATCGAAATCGACGACCAGTGTCGCACTGCCGAACCTTCGATCTACGCCATCGGTGACGTCACGCCGGGGCCGATGCTGGCCCACAAAGCCTCCCGACAGGGCAAGGTGGCCGCCGAGGCCCTGGCCGGACACAGCGCGGCCTTCGACAATCGGGCCATCCCCGCGGTGGTCTTCACGCGGCCGGAGGTGGCCTGGGCCGGCCTGACCGAAGACCAGGCCCGGGAGGAAGGTCGTCCCGTCAAGGTAGGGCGCTTCCCCCTCGCCGCCTTGGGCCGCGCCCGCACCCTGGGCGGGCCCGACGGCGCGTTCAAGGTGATCTCCGACCCGGACTCGGGACTGCTGCTGGGAGTGGGCATGGTCGGTCCCCATGCATCGGAACTGGTCGCCGAAGGCGCCCTGGCCATCGAGATGGGCGCCACCCTCGAGGACCTGGCCGCCACCATCCACCCCCACCCCACGCTCTCCGAGGGTCTGTGCGAGGCGGCGGAAGTGGCCCTGGGAGCGGCGATCCACATCACCAGCCGCTAGCCGTCGAGCCGGTACCGTGGCTCCGGCAGCGACCCGACTCTTTCCCGGTGGCCCGCCGATCACGGCCTACACCGCGGACGAGGACCTGCTCACGGCCGTGGCCCACCAGGGCCGGGGGCGGGTGCGCCTGCAACGCGCCACCGGCATCCAGGTGGTGCTCGGCCGCAGCAGCGATCCGGCCGTCGAGCTGCTCGTGGACGCCTGGCGCACGGCCCCGATTCCGGTCAGCCGCCGCAGGGGGGGCGGTTGCAGCGTCCTGATCGATCCCGGCAACCTGCTGATCTCGGTGGTGCTGCCGGTGCCGGGTTTCGGCGCCATTCGGCGGCACTTCGACTGGATTTCCACTTGGCTGTGCGGCGTGCTGGCGGCCTGTGGCATCGACGGAGTCCGCCGAGAAGGCACGTCCGACCTGAGTCTCGGCGGCAGGAAGATCGGCGGCTCCTGTATCTACCGCTCGCGGAACCTGCTCTACTACTCGACCACCCTGCTGGCCGACCCGGAGTTGCCGCTCATCGAACGCTACCTGGCGCACCCCCCCCGAGAACCCGCCTATCGCCGCGGCCGGTGCCACCGGGACTTTCTCCTGCCCCTGGCCGATGCCTTTCCCTTCGGCGGCGCTCGGGAGTTACTCTTCCGGCTCCGGGAGAAGGTGACCTTGGAAACCCTGTTCGCCACGCCTCTTCCACCCACTCGTTGATGCGCCCACCGGCTCCGCCGGGAAAAGACTTACGCGCCAGACCCCATGTGTTATAATTGCAGGTCACGAAAGGAGTTCTCATGGGTAAGGCCTCATCGATTCTCGAGCGCAAGGGCAGGGAGGTCTACACCATCGGCCCCCAGGAGAAGGTGATCGACGCCATCCGGCTGATGGTGGACAAGAACGTCGGCTCACTGCTCGTCATGGACGGCAGCGAGATTCTCGGCATCCTCACCGAGCGGGATTACCTCTCCCGGGTCGTCCTGCAGGGCCGCACCTCCCGCGAAACTCCCGTCAGCGAGATCATGACCGGCGCCGAAAAAATCGTCTTCGTCGATCCGGATGCCAGCGTCGAGGAGTGCATGGCGGTGATGACGGAGAAGCGAGTGCGCCACCTGCCCGTCATGGACAACGGCAAGCTGGCGGGAGTGATCTCGATCGGCGACCTGGTCCGACAGATCTCCCGCGACCGCAAGGCTCAGGTGCAGTATCTGACCGACTACATCGTCGGCAAATATCCCGCCTGAAACCGGGCGCCCGGGACGCGCATCTCCGGCTTCAGCCCATCGATTGGGTAGAATCGAGGCCATGAACGACGAGTTGATCGCCGTCACCTACTCGGTGCGCGGTTCCTTGGAGCAGGCGCCGGCGCGCATCGAAGCCCTCGGCCTCGAGCAGACCGTGGAACTGCCTCGGCAGGCGCTTCCCCGCGGCTTCGACGAGGCGTCGATCCTGCCGCGGGTGCTCACCCCGCCTGAGCACGATGCCCGGGGTTATCGCGTCACCCTGGGCTACCCCCCCGCCACCGCGGGCGAATGCCCCCTGCAACTGCTCAATCTGCTCTTCGGCAACTCGTCCCTGCATGACGACATCGTGCTCGAAGAGATCACCTTCCCGGCATCCCTCGACCCCGTGCTGCCGGGCCCGGCCTTCGGCATCGAGGGCCTGCGCTCGTTGACCGGCGCCTGGGGGCGCCCCCTGGCATGTACCGCTCTCAAACCCATGGGGCTCGCTCCGGAGGACCTGGCTGAACTGGCGGGGCGACTCGCCGCGGCGGGCATCGACCTGGTCAAGGATGATCATGGCCTGGCGGACCAGGCCTTCTGCCCTTTCGAACAACGGGTCCGCCGCTGCGCACAGGCCGTCAGCGAGGCCAACGCCCGGCACGGCGGCCGGACTCTCTACGTTCCCAACCTGCTGGCCGTCGGCGAGTCCCTTGAAAAGCAGATCGACCTCTGCCGACGGCTCGACATACGGGCCGTGATGATCGAGCCCATGTTGTCCGGTCCGGCACTGATGCCGGAGTTGGCCCGCCGGCGCGAGCTGGCCATCCTCGCCCATCCCGCCCTGGCCGGTGGACGGGGCCTGGCCCCTCCGGCCCTGCTGGGCCGGGTCTTCCGGGCCTTCGGCGCCGACGGGGTGATCTTTCCCCATCACGGCGGACGCTTCGCCTGGACTCCGGCTACCTGCCGTCACATCGCCGAACGACTCCGGGACACGGACCGGGCGCGTAAGCCCAGCCTGCCGGTGCCTGCCGGGGGCATGGATCTGCACCAGGTACCCGAAATCGTCGCCTTCTACGGCATGGACGTGATGCTGCTGATCGGCGGCAGCCTGCATCTGCCGCCCGACCGCCTCGAAGACCGCTGCCGGCGATTCGTCGCCGCCGTGACGGCGGCAGGAGACTCGTCATGAACGTCGTCAGGAAGTTTCTCGACGGCTTCCGGTGGAAAGGGGTGGAAGTGCTGGACTACAAGCCCGCCGGCACCCATTTCAGGAGCATCAGCCGCCAGGTCCTCTTCGACGGACCGGGTGAGCTCGATGCCCAGCTCCGCTACTTCGCCATCGAGCCGGGCGGACACTCGACCCTCGAGCGGCACACCCACACCCACGCGGTGATGATTCTCAACGGGCGCGGCCGAGGTCTGGTCGAAAACCGGGTCTACGATCTGGCCCCCTTCGACCTGGTCAGCGTTCCTCCCGGGTGCTGGCACCAATTCCGCGCCGCCCCGGATGCGCCCCTGGGTTTCCTCTGCCTGGTCTCCACCTGCCGGGACCGGCCCCAGAGGCCTACGCCGAGCCAGCTCGCCCAACTGCGAGAGAACCCGGAACTCGCTGCTTTTATAAGGACTTAAAACATTTTCCACGACTCCCGAAGCCGGCCCGGGCACGCCCCTTGCCGACTCGAGTTGGTTCTCGCTGACGGCGTCTGTATTATCGGCTTGTCAGTCACCCCCACTTGAAGGTCCAGCGTCGCCCGTGCCGGCGGCGGGCAGGAGATTCGCCCCATGTCCACGCTCAAGCAGACCCTGTTCCAGAAGATCGAGGCCCATCGCCCCCGCATCGCGCGCCTGCTCAAGGAGCACGGCGACGTGGAGCTGGGCAAGGTGACCATCGCCCAGGCGATCGGCGGGGCCCGCGGTGTCCGCTGCCTGGTCACCGACATCTCCTACCTCGATCCCCACGAGGGGATCCGCTTCCGCGGCAAGACCATCCCGGAGACTTTCGCAGCCCTGCCCAAGGCTCCCGGGAGCGACTACCCCTACGTGGAGGGGTTCTGGTACTTCCTGTTGACCGGTGAGGTGCCTACCCCGGAGCAGACCCTGGAAGTGGTCCGCGATTTCAAAGCCCGGTCCCGAGTGCCGGAGTACGTCCACGACCTGCTGCGCACCATGCCCCGCGACACCCACCCGATGACGATGTTCTCCGCGGCGATCCTGGCCATGCAGCGGGAGTCCAACTTCGCCCGCCGCTACAACGAGGGAATGACCAAGTTCGAGTACTGGGATCCGATGTACGAGGACGCCTCGAACCTGCTGGCCAAGCTCCCGGCCATCGCGGCCTACATCTATCGCATGAAGTACAAGGCCGACACCCCCATCGCGGCAGACCCTGAACTCGACCTCGGCGGCAACTTCGCCCACATGATGGGCATCCCGCAGCCCTACGATGACGTGGCGCGGATGTACTTCATCCTCCACTCCGACCACGAGTCGGGCAACGTCTCGGCCCACACCACGCACCTGGTGGCCTCGGCCCTGTCCGACTGCTACTACGCTCTTTCCGCGGGCATCAACGGACTCGCCGGCCCGCTCCACGGCCTGGCCAACCAGGAGGTGCTGCGCTGGACCCAGGCCCTGATGGACCGCCTGGGGAACCAGGAGCCCACCGAGGAGGTCATCGAGAAGGCCTTGTGGGAGACCCTCAACTCCGGCCAGGTGATCCCCGGCTACGGTCACGCGGTGCTGCGCAAGACCGACCCCCGCTACACTTCCCAGCGGGAGTTCTGCCTCAAGCACCTGCCCGACGACCCGCTCTTCAAGCTGGTCAACATGGTCTACCAGGTCGCGCCGAAGGTACTCCAGGAGCATGGCAAGGCGAAGAACCCCTGGCCCAACGTGGACGCCCAGTCC
>JAUZRX010000089.1 GCA_030949985.1 Acidobacteriota bacterium | reverse complement strand
AAGATCCGTGAGCCTCGGCTCTCCGCGCCGAACATCGGTCACCCGGGTGCTGGTGACCGCGTCCCTTCCGGGCGGGGCATGGCGCGCATCACAGGGTTCAATCCCGATACAGCGCACCGGGCTTACCTGGCCCTGGCGCGGGAAGACGCGCTGGTCATGGGGGCCGGCAGCAGGACTTGTCCGCACGGAGATCTTGGGAGTGTCGTGCCCCTCACGCCGGCGTGGGTGGTGAATCGGGCGCGCCATCGGCTGGAAGCGGCGAAGGATTTCGGGTTGAGCCCCGCGGAACGGGAGGATTGTGTCACCCGCCTCGAGCTGTCTCCCCCCTCGAATCCCCCTTAACTCACCCCGGGAACTGTCAAGGATTGGGGTCCACTCCACTTCTCCACGTTAGTCAAGACCAGATTTTTTTCAGAAAGTCGTTTGCGACCTTTAACTGACCGATCATCGCAAACAGCTCCTCGATGAGCTGTTCCTGATGAGCGTCCGCCGGACTGACCCCGTCCTCGAAGAGGTCAGGAAGATGGTCGAGCAGCTGGCTCTTCCACCGCGCCGCCTGGCTCGAATGCACAGCGTGCTTCCGGCAGATCTCTGCCACCGTCTTGTCGCCCCGGACAGCGTCCAGCGCTACCCGCGCCTTGAAATTCGGTCCGTGCTTTCTCCTTTTCATCGCGATCAAGATGTCTCCAGGCCCGGGTAGTATCAAGGCTCGAATCCACCTTGGCGACCTGGTCGGTTTTTGGGGTTCACCTCATACCTCGGCAGCCTGGGAGATCTCCCGCTCGCGCTCCTCCCGGTACCACGCTTTGGTCTCCCGGACCTTGTCGGCCATCATCTCGCGCAGCGATTCCCGGCGGGCCTCGGCCCGAGCGGCCTGGGCGGCTCTCCGATACCTGTCTTTCTCCTGCTCGGTGAAGTGCTCGACCTGGTCGCCGACCAGCACGGGCTCCAGGGCCATCGCCTCCTCGGCCGCCTGGATCTCCTCCTCGCTCGCCACAAGACGTCTCATGACGTCCCGAACCTCGTCGGTGAGCGTGACATGGAGCCGGCCAACTCGCGGTAGAGGGCCACCAGCCAGCGCTGGAAGCGAGCGAAGACGCCGACGAGTTGCGGGCCGGGCGCCCGTTCCTCCATCAGGAAGGCTTCCCAGCCCCGGGCGAGCTGCTCGTGGTGCTCGGTGGTGATCTGGTCGGCAGACTCGAGTCCGGACCACTCGAGCAGCGCGTCGAGGTCGGCCCGGAGGCCCGGGTCGGCACCCTCCTGCCCGGCCAGGTCGCGGATCACCTCCAGGAAGAAATGCGCCGACTCGTGCTGGAACGTCGACATGTCGGCGCCATCGAGCAGGCTGATCTCGAACTCCCGGCCGCCGGGGCGAAAACGAATCTTTCCGCGCTTCTTCGGCTCGTGCTCGAGGCCGAGGGTTTCTCCGCCCAGGAACATGTCGAATCCATCCCCCTCGGTGCCCTTGTCATCCTGCGTGGACGGCTGTA
>JAUZRX010000088.1 GCA_030949985.1 Acidobacteriota bacterium | reverse complement strand
CCTCGCCCGCCGGCTCCAGCCCTTCGAGGTGGACCTGCCGCCGACCTGGGAGGCGGTCTATCGCCGCCGCCTGCCCTTCCCGTCCCACCTGGAAGTCAAGCCCCACGACCTGAAGAACGCTTTCTGAGCGCGCCCGGCCGGCCCGGCCGATGGATCCCGGGACGCTCCCGCGCCCGGCGGCGCCGGGAGGGGGGGCCTGCGGGCGCCGCCGGGCCGTCACCGGCGGGCGAGGGGGGGGGCTGCGGGGCTCACCGAACGCGCTCCGGGGGACCGGCGCCCGGCAGGGCCGGCCAGGAACACCATTGTTCGCTCCACGGTGGGGGGGATTAGACGTGGACGCCTTCCTGGTCCAGCTGATAAGCCTTGATCTTGCGATAGAGCGTCCGCACCGAAATCCCGAGAATGCTGGCCGCCTTGCCCCGGTGCCAGTGGGTGCTCTCGAGGACCTCGAGAATGCGGCGCCGCTCGATTTCCTGCAGCGAGAGCTTGCCCTGCTCCTCCATCCAGTGCTCCGGGGGGCGGGCGCTGACAGCCGGAACGCTCAGGGCACCGGTTGCCACGGCCGGAGTCGGCTCGCGCGGACGTTCTTCGATGATCTCCCGTGGCAGGTCCTCGAGCCGCACGACCCCGTCCCGAGCCAGCAGTGCGGCGCGCTCCATCACGTTACGCAGCTCCCGGACGTTACCGGGCCAGGAATAACTCTCGAGGGCGGAGAGGACCGCCGGTTCAAGACTCAGCTGGGAGTCGACTCCCGCGAGGAAGGCACGGGCGAGAACGCCGATCTCCTCGGGCCTGTCGCACAGGGGAGGCACCTCGATCGTCCCGGCGTTGATGCGGTAATAGAGATCGGCGCGGAAGGTACCCTGGCGCGAAGCCTCCAGCAGGTCCCGGTTGGTGGCCGCCACGAGGCGCACATCGACACTGACCTTCTTGCGTCCGCCGACCCGGAAGAAGCTCATGGTTTCCAGCACCCGCAGGAGCTTGACCTGCAAGCCGGCGGGCAGCTCGCCCACCTCGTCGAGGAAGAGCGTGCCCCCATCGGCGGCCTCCATCAATCCCGCCCGTGAACTCCCGGCCCCGGTGAACGCGCCTTTCTCGTGACCGAAGAGCTCGCTCTCGAGCAGCGTGTCGGGAATCGCCGCGCAGTTGAGGTCGACGAAGGGACCGTTCGAGCGGTGGGAGCGCCGGTGGATCTCCCGGGCCACCAGTTCCTTGCCGACCCCCGACTGGCCGAGAATCAGCACCGGCAGGTCCGACGGCGCCAGCTTGTCGATCAGCCGCAGAACGGGCTTCATCGCCACCGAGTCCCAGCCCTGCACCGTGGTGCTCGGCTCCCTGTGCTCCTCGCGCCGCCGCAGCTGCTCGTTCTCCCGGGCCAGACCGCCCTTGTCGGCTGCGGCGCGGATCAGGGCGTCGAGCACCTCGATCCGGCAGGGCTTGGTGATGAAGTCGTAGGCTCCGAGTTTCATCGCCTCGACCGCGGTCTCCACGGTGGCGTTGCCGGTCAGCAGGATCACCTGGGGCGGGCAGATCTCGCCGCTCAGGCCGCGGAGCACTTCGATACCGTCGAGCCCCGGCATGCGCACGTCCAGCACGGCCACATCGAAGGAGTCCTCCTCGAGCAGTTTGCGCGCTTTGGCGCCGTCTTCGGCCTCGGTGACCCGGTGGCCCTTGCGACGCAGCTCCCGGCTCAGCACCCGCCGCAGCGGGGCTTCGTCGTCCGCCAGGAGGACTCGAATCACCTGCGGCATCTTGCCGCCCCCGTGGGTTGTGGTCATCACTCACTCTCCGCGCCGGCGCGAGACGCCACGGGCAGGCGCACGTCGAAGCACGTCCCCCGTCCGCTCGAACTGGCCAGCTCCAGCCGTCCCCCGTGGGCCTGCACCAGGCCGTACGCCACGGCCAGACCGAGGCCCGTGCCTTCCCCGGGGGGTTTGGTCGTAAA
Organism: Acidobacteriota bacterium; assembly: GCA_030949985.1. Taxonomy (NCBI): domain Bacteria; kingdom Pseudomonadati; phylum Acidobacteriota; species Acidobacteriota bacterium. The sequence goes on along the minus strand of JAUZRX010000088.1, from coordinate 18,452 downwards.
GAAGGGCTCGAAGACCCTGTCACGAATCTCCGGCGGCACGCCGGGCCCGTCGTCTTCCACGCTGAGTACCACTTCGTCGTCCCCGGCGGCGCGCACATCGACCCGCACGCGGCCGTCTTTCCCCACGGCATCGGCGGCGTTCGACAGGAGGGCCAGCATCACCTGCACCAGGTGATCCTCGTTGGCGCTGACCGGTGGCACGCTCTCGGCGCACTCCAGTTCCAGCGTGATACCCGCCATGGCCGGGTTGTGACGCACCAGGTTCACGGTCCGTTCCGCCACGCGACAGGGATCGCAGTAGGCCGGTCCGTCCGCCGGCCCTCGCCGTGAGAGTTCCAGCAGGTTCTGCAGGACGCCCTTGAGACGGTAGGCCTCCTCCTCGATGACCAGCGCGTCTTCCTGGATCTCCGAGCGCTCGGCGTCGTTGACCGCCTCCGCGAGCCGGGAACGCATGGATTCGGCGCAACCGGCGATGGTCGCCAGGGGGTTGTTGATCTCGTGGGCGATGCCCGCCGTGAGCTGGCCGATGGCCGCCATCTTCTCCGACTGCACCACCGCGCGCTCGAGAGCCCGCTGGCGGGTGATGTCACGGGCGAAGGTGATCACGTGACTGATCTCCTCGCCCTCGCCGACCCGCATCGGCACCTTCTCCACGCTGAAGATCCGCGGTCCGCATCCACTGTGCGAAACCACTTCGGAAACCTGCGCCTGACCACCGGCGAAGATTTGTTCGTACTCCCGGCGGATGGCCGCGTCCTCGCCGATGACGGCGAAAAGATCACGACCCAGGACCTCCCCCCGGGGCCGACCGAAGGGACCCTCTTCCCGGCGGCGGTTCCAGACCACGATGCGAAAGTCGCGGTCGATCACGTGCAGGGACATGGGCAGGGCGTCGACCACTGCCTGAAAGAGCAATTGCTCGCCTGGCGGCGCCTGGACCTGGGTCACGAAAACCTCTCCCGGAGCTCTCGCGCGGGCTCCCGGCGAATATGGGTCGCCCGGCCCGACGCGGACAAGTCGTCCGAAGACCGGACAGGACCGCCCTTCCCGCCGAATCTGGCCACCCCAAGGCCGGACGGTTTCACTTCCGTGTTCCGCGGGTGTTCGCCGCATCCCGGGGCTTCCCGCAGCGCTGGCACGCCTCTTGTAACAGCCAGCGCGGAGGCTTTCTTGCCAGCATCAGAGAAATGTTCCCACTGGTTGCGGGATACGGTCACCGCCCTCGGCGTCGCGGTGTTTTTCGCCGCCTGCTTCGAGCTGCTGCGTGCCGACCTGGAAACCCTCGGCCTTGTGGGAGCCTGCCTGCTGCTGATCGCCCTCTTCGGCCGCATGTCGCTGCGCATGCCTCGCCGCGGCGTGGTGCTCTCCGTCTCGGAGCCCCTGGTCTTCGGCGTCCTGATCTTTCTCGGGCCGTTTCCCGCCGCCTTCCTCGCCGGTCTCGACGGTCTGCTCTCCTCGGCGCGGCACACCCGCCGCCTGAGGCTGCGCCTGGCCAACGGCGCGATGATGAGCCTGTCTCTCGGCATCGCCGCCTTCGTCTTCGAAGCGCTGGCTCCCACCGGATTTCGCTCGGCCGGCACTCACGCCGAGAACCTGGTGACCGCCACGATGATGGCCTGCCTGGCCTTCTTCGCGGTCAACTCCGGGGTGGTCGCCGGCGCCGACGCCCTGGCCAAGGGCAAGCCGTTCTGGCGCGCGTGGCGGGAGACCTCCTGGACGCTGCTCTCCTGCACCTTCAGCGCCGGAACGGCCCTGCTGGCCTGGATGCTCCACGCCCGTTGGGGGAACCTGGCCCTGGCCGTGGGCCTTCCCGCCCTGGCCGTCGTGTACTTCGTGGTCTGGACCCAGTTCGAGAAGATCGCCGTCCACGAACGCCACCACGCCGAACTGCAGAACCTCCACCAGCGCACCATGGAAGCCTTTGCCCTGGCGATCGACACGCGGCACCCTCGCTCCCGCGGGCACGCCCGCCGCGTTCAGGCCTATGCCGAGGAGGTCGCCCGCCGGCACATCGCCGGCGCTGCCGACGGCAGCGTCAGGCGGCTGGGCACATCCTGGCTGGCCAGCCTCTCGGCGGCGGCCCTGTTGCACGACATCGGCAAACTGGGCGTACCCGACCAGCTGCTGAGCAAGCCCCCGGAAGAACTGAGCGAGCGGGAGACCGAGCGGCTGCGGCGGCACCCGGCGATCGGGGCGGCGATTTTGGGCGGGATTCCCTTCCCCTTCCCCCTCGGCAAGGCGATCCGCCATCACCACGAGCGCTGGGACGGCCTGGGCTATCCCGACGGCCTGCGCGACGAGCAGATCCCTCTCGCCGCGCGACTGATCGCCCTGGCCGATACCCTCGATCATCTCCACATAACCTACGTGGGGCCCGAACACAGGCGGCTCGAAACCATGCGCCTGAGAATGGCGGAGCTGGCGGGGAGGCAGCTGGACCCGACCCTGGTCGAGATCTACTGCGATCAGGCGGCGGAGATCGAGGAGGCCGTGGCCGCACGGATCAGCGCCGACGGCCCGACCCAGGAAACCTCCCAGGAGACCGAAGCCCTCGAAGACATCGACCGGGCTCAGAAGGAGGCGGGCGTACTCTACGATCTGGCCCGGCAGGTCGGCAGCACCCTCGACCTGCAGGACACGGCGATCACCGTGCTGCATCGCCTGGTGGAACTCATGCCCGCCACCTCGGCCTGCCTTTACGTCTACGACGATCAGGCGCGCATGCTCTTGCCCCAGGCGGCCATCGGTCCCCTCAGCGACATCCTCGACATCCGCCGTTTCGCACCGGGCGAAGGCACCATCGGCTGGTGCTACGAAACCGGCGAGCCCCTACTCGACGCCGACCCGCGGGTGGACCTCGGCCGGCAGGTCGCCAGTGGTGAGCGGCCGCCGGTCTCCCAGGCGGTCATCCCCATTGCCGACGAGACGGGCACCAGCGGCGTGATCGCCTTTTTCGCCGAGCAGGCCCGAGTCTTCGACCCCGACCAGCTCCGCGTACTCGACACGGTGGTTCCCCAGATCGCCCGGGCCCTGGCCAACGCCCGGCTCTACGAGTCCACCCGCACGACGTCGATGACCGACGCCCTGACATCGCTGCCCAACAGCCGCTTCCTCTACTCCCAGTTCGACAAGGAGCTGGCCCGGGCGACCCGAAAAGGCCTGCCCCTGTCGGTGGTGGTGCTCGATCTCGATGGTTTCAAACCGATCAACGACACCTATGGTCACCAGGCGGGTGACGCTGTGTTGCGGCGGGTCGCCGCACTGTTGAGGGAGGCCTTCCGCCACGAGGACATCGTCTGCCGCTACGCCGGCGACGAGTTCGTCGCCCTGCTGCCGGAGACGTCACCGGAAGAGGCGGAGCGCATCGTCCGCCGCGTGCAGCAGACCCTCGCGTCCACTCAGATCCCGGTCAAGTCGGGCAACCGGGAGCACCACGTCAGCGTGGGCATCAGCGCGGGCTGGGCCTGCTTCCCCCTCGACGGCACCACCCTCGAGGAACTGGTGCACCGGGCCGACAAGGAGATGTATCGGGACAAGTCCCGCCGCTACACCGAGTCGGGGGCCACGTCGCGATAGGCGTCGAAGATCTCCCGCCGCCGCCTGGCGGGGACCGGCCCGTCGGGTCCGAGGATCTTCCGCCACGATCGTTCGAGGCGTTCGAAGACCCGGCGCCGCCGGGAACGCGGCACGCCTCCCTCGTACCAGAGCGCGCGGTCCAGGTCGATCACCGTCAACTCCCAGCCGCCCTCCCGCCGGGCCCGGGCCAGGAGATTGCCCAGGTTGAGATCGTGGTGGTAGAGACCCGCCCCATGCAGTCGCGCGGCCAAAGCCACCGCGGCCTCGAGCAGGCCCGCGGCCTCCTCCGCCGCCAGGGAGCCGGAGAACCACCGGGCCAGGTCGGGCGCCTGCTCGACCAGCGGGGTGATCTGCCAGACCCGCCACCCCGGCCGGGCGCGGCGGAAGACCAGGCCCCAGGTGGGCAGCACCGGCAAACCCGCGGCCAGGGCCTTCCCGGTGACCTCCAACTCGCGACGGAAGCGATCGAGGGAAAAATAGCGCTCGGCGTTGAAACGGGCGGGAAAGCCGCCCCGCAGGCATTGCTTGATCCACGCCCTGCCGGCCGCGGTCTCCACCGCCCCCCGGGGCCCGCGACCCGTCCCCGGCAGGTCGGGCCGGGCGCCGACCAGGGTCCAGGGGCGATCGAGCCCAGCCTCCCGCAGCGCCGTCGCCAGATCGCGCCGCCACCAGGCTCCTCCAGCGTCGAGGAGTTGCAAGACGAAGCCCTCGGGAGGGGGCCGCATCACCCTCCGGTCCGAGGCCGCGCCAGCCAGGCCACCACGATGCTGATCAGGTAGAGCACCAGCATCGGCACCGCGAAGATCGTCATGGTGATCATGTCCGGGGTGGGGGTCAAGATCGCCGCCGCCAGGAAGCAGAGGAAGATCGCCACGTCGATCTTGCGCAGCAGGAAACGGGCGGTGACCAGGTCGAGGCGGGCCAGGGCGAAGACCACCAGCGGCATCTCGAAAACCGCTCCCAATCCGAGCAGCAACTTGGTCGCGAAGCCGAAGGCGTAGTCCACCGTGATGTGCGACTCGAACTGCTGGCCCTGGGAAGCGAGAAAGCCCACCGCCGCCGGGAGGGCCACGATGTAGCAGAACACCGCGCCGGCCGAGAAGAGCATGGTCCCCGCCAGCATCACGGGCACCACCCAGCGCCGCTCGCGGCGGTAGAGTCCCGGGGCGATGAAAGCCCAGGCCTGGTAGAAAACCCAGGGCAGCGAAACGAAGAGCCCGCCGACGAAGGCCGCCTTGACCTTGTTCATGAAAGCCTCGGCCGGACGGATCACCGCGAGGGTGTCGAAAGCTTGCTGGATCGGATCGAGGAGGATCTGCAGGAGCTGATCGGCAAAGGCCCAGCAGGCGAGCACGCCCACCAGCACGCCCAGGGCCGCGAAGAAGACCCGCCGGCGCAGTTCGTCCAGATGCTCGAGAAAGGACATCCGGGCCGCGGGAGCGTCCTGTTCCGTCGATGGATCGGGGGGCGGCTCGGTTCCGGGCAGGGTGGCGCCCCCGAGGCCGTCCTTGTCGGCGGTCACGGAGCGGGCTCCTGCTCGTCCGGAGTGGGGGCCGGAGGCTTCTCGTCAGCGGAGCCGGTCTTCCCGGTCGCGGCGGCGCCCGCCTCGCGCTCCCGGGCCCGCAGACGGCGGGTGGGGTCGGCCGGCGCGGGAGGCCCCACACCGAGCAGCTCGCGAGTGCTGCTCTGCACGTCCGCCTTGAGCCCCTCGACCTGCCGGGCCGCCTGCTTGACCTCGTCGAGGGCCACTTCGCGCTCGAGCGCGCCGCGGAAGTCGTTCATCGCCCGGCGCATCTGCCCGACGAAGCCGCCGAACTGCCGGCCGAGCTGGGGCAGGCGCCGGGGCCCGAAGACGAGCAGCCCGAGAACCACGAGCAGAATGAACTCACCACCACCGATATCGAACATGGCTGCCGATTCTACACCCGCCAGCCCCCCCCCCGCCCACCGGGATCGCGGCGGGGTTTACGGAAGGGTTCATTGTCCGCCCCTCCCGCCGGCCCCTATACTGTGTTTCATGAAATCATCCCTTCTCGCACCCCGCCGGATCGCCCTCGTCGCCGCCATGGCCCTGGTTTTTCTGCTGGTCGGCGCCCGCGCCGCCTCCCCCCGGGCGGGTTCGCGGATGGCCGCCTTCACCGAAATCCTCTCGCTGATCGAAAGCCGTCACGTCCCCGAGGCCAAGCCCAAGTCCGTCATCTACGCCGGCATCCACGGCATGCTGGGGACCCTCGATCCTCACACCAATTTCCTCGACGACGAGGCCTTCCGCGACATGCGGGACGAGCAGCGGGGCTCGTTCTACGGACTGGGGATCGTCATCAGCAAGCGGGGCCGCAACCAGCCGCTACGGGTGGTGTCCCCCATCGCCGACACCCCGGCCGCCCGCCTGGGCATCCGGGCCGGGGACGTGATCACCCATATCCGTGACCGCCGAGCCGACGTGGACCTGGACACCATGGGCCTGACCATCCAGGAATCGGTCAAGCACCTGCGGGGTCCCCGGGGCACGGAGGTGGAGATCACCATCAACCGCCCGGGAATGGAAAAACCCCTGGTCTTCTCCGTGGTGCGCGACGCGATTCGCACCCCCGCCGTCAACCTGGCCATGATGATCCGGCCGGAGGTGGGTTACGTGCACCTGGCCAACTTCACCGAGACGACCACCGCCGAGCTGGACCGGGCCCTCGAAAAGCTCGCCGCCGAAGGCGCCAAGAAGCTGGTGCTCGATCTCCAGGGCAACCCGGGAGGCCTGCTCGACCAGGCGATCTCCGTGGCCAGCCGTTTCCTCGAGCCCGGCGAGCTGGTGGTCTACACCGAGGGCCGGCTGCCCGGCACGCGCCAGGACTACGAGGCCCTGCGGGACGTCCCCCGGGTGGACTGGCCCGTGGTGGTGCTGATCAACCGGGGCTCGGCCTCGGCCTCCGAAATCGTCTCCGGGGCGATCCAGGACCATGACCGGGGCCTGGTCGTGGGCGAGACGTCTTTCGGCAAGGGGTTGGTGCAGTCGGTCTATCCCCTGAGCGAGAACACCGGCCTGGCCCTGACGACCCAGAAGTACTACACACCGGTGGGTCGCAGCATCCAGCGCCCCTACGAAAACGAGGAAGAGTACTACTACACCAACTACACCCGGGACACCGCTCCCAAGGCTCCCGAAGATGCGCCGGTCTACTACACCGACACGGGACGCAAAGTCTTCGGCGGCGGCGGCATCGCCCCGGACGTGCCCGTCGAGATCCCCGAAGAGCCGAAGGTGATGCGTCGCCTGGTACTCGAATCGGCGTTCACCCGTTTCGTCTCGCCCCTGAGCGACGAACAGCGCCTGGCCTATCGCAAGACGCGAAAGAAGCTTTTCGAAGACTTCGTCGCCTGGCTGGCCGGGGAAGTGGAAAACGTCCCCCTCGACGAGGTCCGGGCGGCCTCCGAGCGGGTCGGCCTCTACCTCCGGGCGGAACTGGCCCTGGCCACCGGCGGCATGGAAGAGCGCGACCGCATCCTCACCGAGGAGAGCCCGGTCGTCGCCCAGGCCCTCGCGTCCTTCCCCCAGGCCGAACAGCTGCTCGCCGCCCGGCGCAGCCACAAGGACAGCCAGCGCGCGGCGGCCGGCAAGCGCCGCTGAACCCCGCCGCGAGCAGTGGCGGGCCGGAACCGGTTCCGGTTCAGGCGAAACGACGGAGCTTTTCGAAGTGGTTCGCCCGGTGGAAGCGACGCAGGCGACGCAGCCTGTCGGCCGCCGCCAGCCCCCTCAGTCCCCCGACGAAGGCACGCGCCAGGGACTCCGCACGGGCATAGCGACGCACCACCGAAGCGTCGGGATCGTCCACCGGCCCCCGGTGGAACAGGTGGTGGTCGATCATCCGCCGGACTTCCGGCTGCAGCCGGCGGCGGGAGGCCAGGCGCCCCGCGAAGTGGGAAAGAGTCAGGTGCTTGCTCACCGCGGCGTGCCACTCCAGTTCCAGCAGGGAGACCATGCCCTCCGGCCTCAGGGCCCGGTCGGCGAAGGTCAGCAGGTGATCGACTTCCTCGACCAGGGTGGCGAAGGGGCCCAGGTTTCCGCCGTGCAGCTCGCGGCGCGGATCGGCGCGTTCGAGGTCTTCCACCAGCTTCTCCGGCAGGTAGAGGGCGGCGGCCCACTGCGCCTCCGCTCCGGACGGAGGCCGCAACAGCAGGCAGGCCGCTCCGTCGCCGCCGTCCACCCGCTGGCGGGGCTGGCGACCGCCCAGCAACCGTTCCCGCCCCTGCTCGCCCACCACGAAACGCCCGAGGGGCAGCAGGCCGCTGTCGAAGTCGTAGGTGCGCTCGAGCAGCAGGGCCACGTGATCGATCAACGGCAGGGAGCCGCTCACGACTCCCTCCGGTAGACGAAGTCTCCGTCCTCGGCGTCGACGACGATTTTGCGGTAGGCCACCCGGGCCCGGGTCGCCTCGAGAACTTCACGCCCCAGCTGCTCGAGGCCGGCCAGGTCTTCTTCTTCCCGCGCCCGGCGCACCCGCTCGAGCAGTTCCGAGGGATCCGGCCGGGAGAGCTGCTGCTCATCCCGGCGGATCATCTTCCCCACCTCGATGTTGCAGCTTCGCTGGATCACCGCCGCCAGGCGCCGGGCACCGTACTCGTGGGAATAGCCGCGATCCACCAGCAACTCGAGGCCCGCCGGCGTCAGTTCCAGCTCCAGGTCGTGCAGCGCGGCGTAGCGGCGAGCGATGCGCTCGAACTCCAGGCGAGCGATGCGCTCGGCCGACGAGCGGGGCAGGTGCCGGAAGCGCACCAAGCGCACCCGGTTGAGAAACTCCGGCGAGAGGGCCCGCCGCAGGGACTGGCTCAGCTCCGCGTTGTAGGCGTTCTCCGCTTCTTCGCTGCCACCGAAGCCGATGGGCGCCGTCAGGGGACTGCGCTCGCGGTAGCCGATGTTGGAGGTGAAGAAGATCAGCACCCCGTCGAAAGCCAACTCCTGGCCCTGGGCATCGGTCACCGTCCCCCGATCGAGGATCGAAAGGAAGAAGCGCCGGAGCTGGGGATGGGCCTTCTCCACCTCGTCGACCAGGATCACCGACAAGGGCGCGGCGACCGCCCGCTTGTGGAACTCGGTGAGCAGGCCCGGCTCGTCCGAACGGATGAAGCCCCGGGTCGCGCCCCGCAGCTCGTTGATGTCGGAAGGATAGGTGTAGTTGGGCCCCTCGATGGTCAGCAGGGGAACTTCCACTTCCCACTGGCGCTGGAAGACCCCCACCAGGGTCTCCACCAGGTAGTTCTTGCCCACGCCGGTGGGGCCGACGAGGAAGTAGCCCATGGGCTTGTTCACCCGCTGGGTTCCCACCGCCATCAGGGCCAGGTCGTCGCAGAGGGTGGCGATGGCCTCGTCCTGGTCGACCACCACCGCCCGCAGATCCTCCCGGACCCGGTCCAGGTCGAGGCTGGCGAAGAGCAGCAGCCGCTCGAGGGAGGTCAGGGTGCGGGCCACCTCCTCGGGCCCGGTTTCCGCAGTGGCCTGGTAGCCGAGGGCGAGCAGCGGATCGTCGAAACCCGCCGTGGGGGGCGGCGTCAGTTCCTCCGGCCCGGGAAGCGCCGGCAGGGCGCGGGCGGGATCGGGAGCCGCCGGCAACGGGCCCAGATCCACGTCCGGGCTGGCCAGGGCGCGGAGCATCTTGGCGTAGAGCCCGAAACGAGCCGCGCAGCCCTGGAAGAACTCCGCGTCCTGCTCCATGCTTTCGAGAGGCGGTCCCGCCGCCGCGTCGGTACCCGGGTGCTGGCGGGCATCGTCGGCCAGGCGCCGGAGCAGTTCCGCCGCCAGGCGGTAGGCCCGGGGTCCGAGGTCTGTCAGGCCGATGCCGTAGACACTGCGACGGGACGAGAAAGAAAGGTCGAAGAGAGCCTGGTCGGCGACCTGGCGAACGCCCTCGGGCAGCTGGCGTAACCGCCGGAGGGGATCCCGCAGGTCCTCGGCCAGGGAGGCCGCAAACCACTGGCGGGCCAGGACCTCGAAGAGCCGGCCCGAATCCTCCGCCAGGATCGCAGCCAGACGTTCGGTGGTATAGACGTCGTCCAGCCAGGCCGAGCAGCGAAACAGAACCGAAACGAGATGTTCGATCTCCCGCTTGCTCACCGGTCCGCGGCCGATCTCCCGGCCGACCCGGGCCAGTTCTCGCGCGAGGGCGACGCTGTCGAGTGGAACGATCGGTGACAGGGGCTTGCCCATGGTCTTCCTCGCTGATTCCCCGCAACGCGAAAGACGTTTACTACCCTCCGCCCTCTCTTTTCCCTCCTTTCATGATGGTCTCCGCGGGCCCCGGCGGCAAGAGACGGGGGCCTCCGCAGAGAATCGCATTCTCTGTCTTGACACCCCTGGGGGCCGATCTTATGGTTGGCACTCGTCCGGCGAGAGTGCCAAGGCCCCCGCCGGCCAAGCGCCTACAACATGTTGTTTTGCAGTATTTTACGAGACGGAGGCTAAGAGGAAATGAAGAAGATCAGGCCGCTCCATGATCGCGTCATCGTCCAGAGGATCGATCAGAAGGAGACCACCAAGGGTGGAATCATCATCCCCGATTCCGCCAAGGAAAAGCCCCAGGAGGGCAAGGTCATCGCCGTGGGCTCCGGCAAGCGGGATGACCAGGGCAAGGTCCACGCCCTCGAGGTGAAGGCCAAGGACCGGGTGCTCTTCGGCAAGTACTCCGGCACCGAGGTCAAGATCGAGGGTGAGGAGTACGTCATCCTCCGCGAGGACGAGATTCTCGGCATCATCGACTGAAGAGCGGCGACCCCGCTTTGGCATCACTCGTAGTCCCTTTCCCGAAATGACTCAGAGCTTTCCCCCGGCGGGCCCCGTGCCCCGGCGGGAAAGCCAGAAGGAGCATGACCATGGCAGCAAAGAAGGTCACCTACGCCGAGGATTGCCGGCAGGCCCTCCTCCGCGGCGTGAACAACCTGGCCAACGCCGTCCGCACCACCCTCGGCCCCCGCGGCCGCAATGTCGTGATCGAAAAGAAGTTCGGTTCGCCCCTGTCGACCAAGGACGGCGTGACCGTGGCCAAGGAACTCGAGTTCGAGGATCCGTGGGAGAACCTCGGTTGCCAGATGGTGCGCGAGGTCGCCTCCAAGACCTCCGACGTGGCCGGTGACGGCACCACCACCGCCACCGTTCTGGCCCAGGCGATCTTCCGCGAGGGCGTCAAGGCGGTCACCGCCGGCGCCAACCCGATGGACATCAAGCGCGGTATCGAACTGGCCACGGAGAAGACCGTCGAGGCCCTGCACGAGATGAGCCGTGAAGTGGCCGGCGACAAGGAAGTCGCCCAGGTCGGCGCTATTTCGGCCAACAACGACGAGACCATCGGCAAGATGATCGCCGAGGCGATGAAGAAGGTCGGCAAGGACGGCGTGATCACCGTCGAGGAAGCCAAGTCCCTCGAGACCCAGCTGGACGTGGTCGAGGGTATGCAGTTCGACCGCGGCTACCTCTCCCCCTACTTCGTCACCGATCCGGACCGCATGGAATGCGTGCTGGAAAACCCCTACATCCTGATCCACGAGAAGAAGATCTCCTCGATGAAGGATCTGCTGCCCGTGCTCGAGCAGGTCGCCCGCTCCTCGCGCCCGCTGCTGCTGATCGCCGAGGACATCGAGGGCGAGGCCCTGGCCACGCTGGTGGTCAACAAGCTGCGCGGCACCCTGCAGGTCTGCGCCGTCAAGGCTCCGGGCTTCGGCGACCGCCGCAAGGCCATGCTCGAGGACATCGCCACCCTCACGGGCGGCAAGTCCCTGACCGAAGACCTGGGCATCAAGCTCGAGAACGTGCAGATCGGTGACCTGGGCGAGGCGAAGAAGATCGTCATCGACAAGGACAACACCACCATCGTCGAGGGCAAGGGTTCGGCCGCCGCGATCGAGGGCCGGGTCAAGCAGATCCGCACCCAGATCGAGGAGACCACTTCCGACTACGATCGCGAGAAGCTGCAGGAGCGGCTGGCCAAGCTGGTCGGCGGTGTCGCGGTGATCAAGGTCGGCGCGGCCACCGAGGCCGAGCTGAAGGAGAAGAAGGCCCGGGTCGAGGACGCCATGCACGCCACCAAGGCTGCCGTGGAAGAGGGTATCGTCGCCGGTGGCGGCACCGCCCTGCTGCGCTGCCAGAAGGTTCTCGACGGCATGAAGATCAAGAAGAAGGACGAGGACCTGCAGATCGGCGTCAACATCGTCCGTCGCGCCCTCGAAGAGCCCCTGCGCCAGATCGCCAACAACGCCGGTTACGAAGGCTCCGTGGTGGTCAACGACGTGCGCAACTTCGAGGAGAACGACAAGGGCTTCGATGCGCGTCACCTGGAATACACCAACATGATCGATCAGGGCATCATGGATCCGACCAAGGTGGTCCGCACCGCCCTGCAGAACGCCGCCAGCATCGCCGGGCTGATGCTCACCACCGAGGCGATCATCACCGAGGTGCCGGAGAAGGAAGACAAGGCCGCCGGCGGCGCGGCCCCCGGAATGGGCGGCGGCATGGACTTCTGATCCATCCCCTGATCGCAACACCGGAAGGCGCCCTGCGGGGCGCCTTCTTTTTGCTCTCTTCACATCTTGTGTGGGCGAGGAGGCCTGTTTCGGGGGAAGGTCGAGCACTGCTGGATCCAGGGCTGAGCCCCTTCCCGCCACATTCGCCTTTCGGGGGCATCAGACCCCCATTGAACAGCCCGCCAATCTCAGAACACACCGCAAGCGGCTTCGCAGTTCTCCGGCAGCGATACCCTTGCATACTCCCATAGAGCCCAAAAGGATGGGTCACTTGATCTTCCTGGCAATCTCGACATCGACTCCCGCCTCCAGGAGAGCCTGCTGGAACTTGTCTTGCCACGCGGCAGAAGGCGGCCGGAAGCTTGCCAAAACATCCTTCATCTCCGCCCGTGTCAGCAGTGACTCGTACCATTCTTCCCCACCCAGCTCAGCTATCAGCGCCTTTGACAGGCTGGCGTGCCTGTCAACGAAACGCTCTCCGAGCCAGTACTTCAGCTCATCGCCCGAACGGGCCAGGCAATTGAAGTGCGGGGTACGATCCGTTGGACGGGGGCGCAGCCAAGCCATCGCGTGATTGACCAGACTTGCCGTCTCGTCACCACGGAGATGCAGCTCGAACCGGTGCGTCGGTACGTAGAACCTCAGATCCGAACCACCGCCCATGAACAGTTCGAAGCCGTCTCCAGCAGCGTAGGTGGCGAGCGCGTCGGAGGGACCTATTTCACCGACCACCCGTCCAGTTCGATGCAGTATCAACTGGCGGGTTCCTATACCACCGGTCGAGAACTCGACCAGTAAGTACTCTCCTGATTGTACCAGCCTGGTACCACCGCTCGCCCAAGTCTGGAGGGCCTTCCAGACGTTGTTGACGTTCGCGGACTGGACGATCTCGGCATCCTCGTCAATACGCCTGAAGCCGGGCAGCCGAAAGGACCACAAGATCCTACCCAATCCGTTCACCGCGGTGACGATTCCCTGCCATGGCTGGAGCTGATAGGCTCTGTCAATCTCTGGATCGCACGCGATTTGTGCCGTCATTCCCATCCCATCGGCACGCGCCTTGCTTTGCGGTTCGATGATCACCTCGAAGACAGTCTTACCGTCCTTCGTTCCGCGCAACAAGGAGTCGAAATGGTCACCATCGGGCGACCCCCAGGGGCTACGCCCCGGCCGGGTTGACGCCAGGGATGGGAGAGCCACTTTGAGGATAGGAGCTTCCATGATGGTAGCGGCTCATCGCGGGGCGGACCTGAGGCCGGTGTTTGTGTTTCCGTGGAGGGGGCGAGTGGGATCTTGGGTTGCAGCGGATCTGTGTTCGTGGAGCATCGAAGAGCACGACAGATCGAATCGGGGGTGAGAACCAGGGTCCGGTGCAGAGGGGCGGCGGCTGCTCGTGGAGGAGGCGGCGTTCCGGCATCAGTCCCCATTCACTGGGACACACAAGAACCCTGCGCCTTCAAGCCGGCTTCCTACCCGTCACGATCAAGGATATGCTCGGCCCGTCCCAGGGAAGCACGAGAGGGGAGTGATCTCGGCCGAGCAAAGTGCGAGCGGAATAGCAATGGACTCGATGCCAATAGTCGCCCCGGAAACCTGCCTGACATCTGCTCGATTCCCCACAGCTGCGAGCGAGCACTAGAATGGATGGCCCGGAGGCGTAATGAAGATTCAAGTCCTCTTGCTCGCAGTGCTGCTGGCGGCAGCCCCTTACCTTGTCCCCGCTTTCAGCGCCGCAGAGCAGATGCCGGCGCGGCCGCTGCTGTGGTCGGAGCAGGGTGCGGGGCGGCTGTGGCTCTACGGCACGATCCATCTGCCTCTGGCGGCGGAACAGGCGCTGCCTCCCGCAGCACGGCGGGCCATCGAGGCGGCAGACGTGGTACTGACCGAGATTCCCCTCGATCCGGTGACCCGGATGAAGGCCCACGAGGCGAGCCTGCTGCCCGAGGGCCAGTCCCTGGCCGACGTGCTGCCCGCGGCGCTGGTGGCCCGTCTCGAAGCCGAGATGGAAGCACGCGGCCTGAGCTTTGCGGCCTTCTCTCGCCTGCGCCCGTGGGCCATGGCGGGCCAGCTCGCCCTGCTCGACCAGGACTTCGCCGCCGGAGCGCTGCCGGTGGACTTGCAGATCTGGGCCCTGGCCGGGCGCCGGGGCAAGACGGCCGCGGGTCTCGAGACCCTGGGCGAGCAGATCGCCGCCTTCGAGGCCCTGGGCCCGGGGGGCCAGGCCTGGCTGCTCGAGCAGGCGCTGGACGAATTGGAGCGGGCCCGCACCGAGGGCAGCCGCGCCTCCGAGCCGATCGTCGCTGCTTGGCGCAGCGGCAAACTCGAAGCCCTCGAGCAGGTGCTCGAAGAGCAAGCCCCGGCGGGCGAGGCCCGGGCCCGGGCTTTCCGCGAGGAACTGATCGACAAGCGCAACCACCGGATGGCCGAACGCATCCTCGCCCGCCTGCGCGCCGAACCCGATCGGCGGATCTTCGTTGCCGTCGGCGCGCTGCACCTGGCCGGCCGCGAGGGCCTGCTCGCGCGGCTCGGCCGCCGGGGTCTGCAACTGGTGCAGGCCCCGGCCCCAGTCCACACCACCGTTTCCGAGGAAGCCATACGATGAGAAGACTTCTCTTTCCTGCTCTCCTGGCGGCCCTGGTGGCCTTCGCCCCGGCTGCGCCGGCCGAACCGACCGTGATCACCGTACGGGTGCTCTCCCACCAGGCCAAGTTCATCGGCACCACCATGGGTGGCGCCCGAATCACCATCAGCGACGCCGAGACCGGCGAGGTGCTGGCCACGGGAGTCACCCGCGGGGGGACGGGCGACACCGAGAAGATCATGACCTTCGGCGGTCACCGCCACTGGAGCCCGATCGCCGACGAGAGCGCGGCCTCCTTCACCGCCGAGCTGGACCTGGATCGTCCCCGCCTGCTGCGGGTGGAGGCCCGCGGTCCGCTGGCCCAGCGCCAGGCGGAGATGACCGCTTCGGCCACCCAGTGGGTGCTGCCCGGGCACCACATCACCGATGGCGACGGCTTCCTGCTGGTACTGCGGGGCTTCGTCGTCGACGTGATGGCGCCGCAGGCCCACCTGCGCCTGGCGGGAACGCCCCAGGAGATCGAAGTCACCGCCAACGTGACGATGATGTGCGGCTGCCCCCTGAGCCCCGGGGGCCTGTGGAACAGCGACGACTACGAGATCGAGATGCGGGTGCTGCGCGGCGGTGAGACCGTCGCCACGCTACCCATGACCTACCTGGGACGGCACAGCCACTTCGGCGCCCGCTACCGGGTGGAGGAGCCCGGGGTCTACGAGTTCCGCGTCACGGCCTGGGACGCGGCTTCCGGCAACGTGGGCATCGACGCGACGACGGTGATCGTCACGCCGTAGCCCGGCGGGAGAACCTCAGCGGGCGACGACCCCGAAGGAGGTCTTGCCGGTGACGATCTCCACCCCTTCGGGGACATCGATGCGGAAGGCGCCGGCTGGCAACTCCGGGTTGATCCTCATGTTTTCGAGGCGCACGAGCACCTGGTCGCCGTCTGCCGTCTCGTAGAGGAAGCGGTCGGGCAAGCCGGTTCCGGGGGCCAGCCACAGCTCGATGCGGGCCACGTGGCGCCGCACCCGGCGCGAGCGGGGCACCAGCTCGAGGTGTGCCGGATGATCGCCCTCGCCACCATCGAGGAGCGTGACCTTGAACTCCTTGCGCAGGGCGGCGGCATCCTGCCCCATGCCCACCAGGCGCCGCAGGCGCTTTTCGTGGCGCCGGAGGTCCACCTTCTCGAGACGCCGCTGGTCGGGCAGCCAGCCGGTGAGCTGCCCGCCGTCGAGGAGATAGATCTTCCTCTCGGGAGAGCGGTACTCCCAGCGGATCCGCCCCGGCTTCTGGAAGGTCAACCGCCCCTCGAGAGTCTGGGACTCCGAGAGCAGCGAAAGCGTGCGGGTCTCCACCAGGTCGGCGGTGAAGGCCTCGAGCCGCCCCTGGGCCCGGTCGAGCCGCTGCAGGACCGCCGTCAGCCGGGGATCTTCGGGCCGGGACGAAGGGGCCCGACGGGCGGCCAGGACCGGCGGCGCCACCGCCGCCAGCAGGGCCAGCGCCGCGGCGCCGGACAGAAGCGCCCGGTGGGCTCGAGAAAGGACCATGGTCATCGTATTCTCTCCCGGGGTCGGGCCGTGAACCTCTTGCGGCCGTCCGCCCACCGCGAGCCTCTGCCCTACCCATCGGCACGGCATCAGAGTACCCTGTATCGGCTTTTTCGCCCATCGACGACGAAATCCCACCCCGCCAAGCATTCACGGAGGTTGATCAGCATGACCGAGAGCGTTCGTCCCCTCACCGACTTGACCGAAGAGCAGCAGATGCTGGTCAGCGAAGTCCGCCGCTTCTGCGAGGAGAAGGTCCAGCCGAAGGTGGCCGAGATGGACCGGGAAGCCCACTGCGCCCCGGAGATTCTCGAGCAAATGTTCGAGATGGGCCTGATGGGCATCGATATTCCCGAAGCCTACGGCGGCTCGGGGATGAGCTTTTTCGATGCGATCCTGGTGATCATGGAGCTGGCCAAGGTCGATCCGTCCATTTCCGTGATCTGCGACGTGCAGAACACCCTGGTCAACAACGCCATCCAGCGCTGGGGCAACGAGGAGCAGCGCAAGACCTGGCTATCCAAGCTCGCCGAGAACACCGTGGGCTGCTATTGCCTGTCCGAGGCCGAATCGGGCTCCGACGCCTTCGCTCTGCGGGCCCGTGCCGTGCAGGACGGCGACGGCTGGAAGCTGACCGGCAACAAGCTCTTCATCACCAACGGCAAGGAAGCCGGCGTGTTCCTGGTCTTCGCCAACGTCGATCCGGAAAAAGGCTACAAGGGCATCACGTGCTTCATCCTGGACAAGGACATGCCCGGACTCAAGATCGGCGCCAAGGAGGACAAGCTGGGGATTCGGGCTTCGAGCACCGTGGAAGTGATCCTCGACGGCGTGCAGGCGGGCCCGGAGCGGATCCTCGGCGAGGTGGGCAAGGGCTACAAGGTGGCCATCGAGACTCTCAACGAGGGCCGCATCGGCATCGGCGCCCAGATGGTCGGCCTGGCCGAAGGCGCCCTGGCCCACGCCCGTGCCTGGTGCCTGGAGCGCAAACAGTTCGGCCGGGAGATCGCCAGGTTCCAGGCCGTACAGTTCGCCCTGGCGCGGATGGACGCCGAAATCGAAGCCGCCAAGCTGGCCGTGTTCAACGCCGCACGACGCAAGGAGGCCGGTGAGCCCTTCGTGCGCGAGGCGGCGATCGCCAAGTGGTTCTCGGCCGAGGTCGCCGATCGCTGTTCGTCGATGGCCGTGGAGCTCTTCGGGGGCTATGGCTTCAGCCGTGACTACCCGGTCGAAAAGCTCTTCCGCGACGCGAAGATCGGCAAGATCTACGAAGGCACCCACTTCATGCAGCTCCAGACCATCGCCAAGCTGCTGCTCGCCGACTGATCGCCCCCACGACCGCGGCACAGCGTCATCAGGGTCCCCCCGGGGAAAACAACTCCGGGGGGATGCCCGCGTCTTCGCGCGCGGCCATGGCGCGCTGAACGGCGGCGCGCAGGGTCCACCACTCCTCGGCTTCCACGGCCAGAAAAGCCTCTACCACCCGCGGGTCGAACTGGGTACCGGCGCAGCGGAGCAGTTCGCCGCGCACCTCCTCCATGGTGCCGGCGTTGCGGTAGGGTCGGTTGGAGGTCATCGCGTCGAGGGTATCCGCCACGGCGAAGATCCTGGCCCCGACCGGGATCTGCTCCTGGCGCAAGCCCCGGGGATAGCCGCTGCCGTCCCAGTTCTCCTGGTGGGAGAGGACGATTTCCGCGGGCACCGCGAGGTAGTCGATCCCCCGCAGCATCTCCCAGCCCCAGCGGGGATGCTGGTGCATCTGCTCGAGTTCTTCGGGATCCAGTGGCCCGGGCTTGCGCAGCACGGCATCCTGGACACCGATCTTGCCCACGTCGTGGAGCATGGCGCCCCGTTTGATCTCGGTCAGTTCCGGTTCGACGATACCCATTTCCCGGGCCAGGCGATCGGTGTAGGCCACGACCCGCAGCGAATGCCCCTGGGTTTCGTTGTCCCGGTGATCGAGAGCGATCATCAACGCCGAGAGGGTGCTGTCGTAGGCCCGGGTCAGTTCTTCGTTGAGGGCGGCGATTTCCTCCATCGCCTCGAGCACCTTGCGGGTGCGAGCCTCCACCAGTTCCTCCAGGTGCTCCCGGTATCGCTCGTTCTCGATGCGTAGCCGGCGCTTTTCGAGGGCCTCCCGCAGGCGGGCGTCCATCTCGTGCAGGGAAAAGGGCTTGCAAACATAGTCACTGGCTCCTGAACGCATGGCGGCCACCGCTGTCGGCGCGTCGCGCAGCCCGGTGAGC
>JAUZRX010000087.1 GCA_030949985.1 Acidobacteriota bacterium | reverse complement strand
GGTCGAGGGGATCGCCTGGCCAGCCCTTCCCGGTGCGGCGGGTGAGGCCCTGGTCTGCCTGCTGTACCAGTTCGAGCGCAGCCAGTGGTGGCCGGAAACGGCGCTGCGGGCCGCCCAGTGGCGTCAGCTGCGGATCCTGTTGCGTCATGCCCGCCGCCACTGCCCCGGCTATCGCCATCGGCTTCCGGCAGAGCCCGATCCCGCCGGGTGGCGGGAAATCCCGGTATTGACCCGGCAACAGTTGCAGCAAGAGGCGGCCTCGCTGCGCAGCGAGGCACCACCAGAAGCGCATGGCCGCCGCCTGCGCTTTGCAACCACCGGTTCCACTTCCCGGCCGGTGGAGGTGGAGCGCAGTGAGCTGGCGCTGCTGATGGCCGAGGCAATGGTGGTGAGAGACCACCTCTGGCACCAGCGCGACCTCGGCGGAAAACTGGCGGTGATCACCACCAAGGTCGGGCAAGGCGAACACAGCGAGTGGGGTGGCGCGGTAAGCAGTGCCTTCATCACCGGCCCCGCCGCCACCCTCGACATTCGTGCCGAACCCGCTGCACAGCTCTCCTGGCTGCGGCGCCAGCAGCCGGCCTATCTGCTCAGCCACCCCTCCAACATCGACTCTCTGGCACGGCTCTCGCTGGAACGGGGGGAGCACTTGCCCGGTCTGCGTGGTGTGCGCAGCTTCGGCGAGGCCCTGCCCGAAGGCCTGCGCGAACGGGTCCGCCGGGCCTGGGGCGTGCCCCTTGCCGACACCTACAGTTGCGAAGAGGCCGGCACCATTGCCCTCCAGTGCCCACAGCATGCCCGTTATCACTGCATGGCCGAGCATCTGCTGGTGGAAGTGGTGGACGAGGCGGGGCAACCCTGTGGCCCGGGGGAGTGGGGCCGGGTGTTGCTGACCACCCTGCACAACTACGCCATGCCGCTGATCCGTTACGAGATCGGTGACTACGCCGAACTCGGTGCGCCCTGCCCCTGTGGCCGCGGCCTGCCGGTCCTCAGGCGCATCCTCGGACGCCGGCGGAACATGCTGGTGACCCCGGACGGGAGGCGCCACTGGCCCAGCTTTCCCGCCCGGATCTGGCTTCGGCATCGCGTGATCCGCC
>JAUZRX010000086.1 GCA_030949985.1 Acidobacteriota bacterium | reverse complement strand
AGACGTACTGGATCCGGCCGCGCCAGCCCTCGTCGTAGTCCACCAGCTCGTCGCCCACGTTGACCGAGACCAGGTGCTTGATCTGGGCCGCGCCGCCGAAGAACTCGACGCCGTCGTCCTTGTTCTGGAACACCTCGATGTAGTCGAAGTCCGTGGCCCGGCCCACCGCGCCGAGGGTCAGGCCGTTGATCTCGTTGTCCACCGAGAGGTTGAAACCGCCGTAGCGGATGGAGAGATAGCGCACGGTCCCGCTGTCGTCGTCGTCACACCAGGAGGGGTCGGCGAGAGGATCGCCCGGATGGACCGCCGCGCAGTTGCCGTAGAAGCCGAGGCCGCCGGCGGCGGTCAGCCCCTCGATTTGCACCTCCCGCGTGGGATCCGGGCCGGCGGCGGTGTTGTTGGCCACCCATCCGCGGCCGAGGACGATCAGGCCGCCCCAGTTGCCGGTCTCTTCGATGGCGTTCTCGAGGGAGTCGTAAGGGAAGGTCCCCGGATCGTGGCCGATGTTGTCGTCGTAGAGATCGGTGAAGACCACGGGTTCGAGTTCGGTTCCGAGAATCCGAATCTTCGAGTCGCGGGTCACCACCAGGGTGCCGGGATCGTTGGCGCCCGGGGCCGACTCGGTCTCGCCCCGAACGACGGTCCCGGGCTCGATGGTCAGGGTGGCCCCGTCGGTGACGTAGATCACGTCGGTGAGGATGTAGACATTGTCCGGGGTCCACGTCTCGCTCACGGAGATGTTGCTGGTCACGAAGATGTCCGCGGCCAGAGCCGGGACCAGGCCGGCCAGCGCCACCACCGTGATCCACAGAATCTTGCCGATTTTCACGCTCGTTCTCATCTCTTTTCGTTCCTCCCGGGAACCGCGGATGGGCTGCCAGTCGCTTCGGTGGCTCCGCTCTTTTGAGTCCCTTGCCTGTCTGCTACCTGTCGAAATGCATTGCGGCGAACCCCTGTGCCGAGAGACCCGCCGTCGCCACGGCCACGGCCGTCTACTCGCAGGGGAAGAGTACCGGCGCCGGCTTACGACGGATTGACACCTCCGTCACCATCCTGCGAACCGGGCGGATCGGGACCTGGCGGCCGGGAAGCCCTTTCCCGCGGCGGGATCGTCGTTTCACCTTCGTTACCAGGGCGTCACCCGGTCATAACCCGGCGCTGGTAACTTGCAGACTCGTAAGCTTGAAGTCGGGACGGGTGGTGGCCCGGGCCACCGCGCGGATGACGAAACGAGAACGGCGTGCAGAGCGAAATCCATGATGTTCAGAACACGGCCCCCATCGAACCGTCACTCCGGCGCCGGGTCCAGGAAGGCCGGGCACCGATGAAGATCGCCTTGTTTCATCGCCGACACCAGGTGCCGCAGGGCCTGGTGGGCCTGCTGGAAGGAGCGGGCTTCCGCGTGGACTGCTTTCAGAACGGCGAGCAGGGCCTGGCCCGGGCCCTCGTCTCTCCACCCGACCTCGTGCTCTCCGCGATGACCCTCGACGACATGGACGGCCTGGACCTCTGCCGCCGGCTGCGGGCGGAGTTCTCCACCCTTTTCCTGCCCCTCGTCCTGCTCGGCGAGGGGAACGACGCGACGAATCGCATCGTCGCCTTCGAGCTGGGCGCGGACGACGTGGTCGATCCTTCCTGTTCGACCCGGGAAATCGTCCTGCGGGTTCGAGGCATCCTCAGGCGCCGGGCCACGGCCCAGGCCCAGCTCGACGAAGGCACGGCCCTCCGCTGCGCCGAGCTGGCCCTCTTCCCGGCCGAAAACCGGCTCCTGGTGGGCCGTGAGGAGACGATCCTCACCCCCACCGAGTGCCGCCTTTTGACCCTCTTCCTGCAACGGGCCGGACGCACCCAGAAGCGCGAATCCCTGGCCCGGGAGGTGTGGGAGGAGGAGAGCGACAATCGTCTCCGCACGCTGGACGTCTACATCCACCGCCTGAGGCGCAAACTCGGCCGCGAGGCCCGCCGCCTGGAGACCGTCGTCGGGGTGGGCTATCGCCTCCGGGCCTGACCGGCTGATGCTCCACGGCGGAAAAATCCCTCAACCCGCCCTTCGGCGGGTTTCCACCGGTCACCTGTAGCAGGGCTGCGACAGACCCGTCGCGAAGAACGGACAGTTTTACCGGCTCTTGTTGGCGGAGATGCCCAGTTCGTTGAGGCGCCGATAGAGGCTGGCGCGGGAGATACCGAGCGCCTTGGCGGCCTGGGTGGCGTTGCCGGCGCTCCGCTCCAGGGCGTCGGCGATCGACCACCGATCGTAGGCTGCCAGCAGGGAATCCCGGCCCGCCTGGTAGCCTGGACCGGCCAGTTCCGAGAACGCGGGCTCGAGCACACCGTCGATCCCGGCGTTCCCCAACGAGCCGCCGTTGCGCAGGGCTTTGCGGATCGCCGCACCGTGGATCGGCTCGTGGGGCGCCAGGATCGCCACTCGCTTCAGCACGGAGTCGAGTTCCCTGACGTTGCCGGGCCAGTCGTGCTCCAGCAGGGCGATCAAGCCGCTTTCCGTGAGGGGGGGCACTTCGATGGCCTCCCGGCGGGCAAAGCGCCGGAGCAACTCGCTCGCCAGTTCCGGGATGTCTTCCCGGCGACGGCGCAGGGGCGGAACCTCCAGCCGATATTCGTCGAGGCGATAGTAGAGGTCCTTGAGAAACTTACCGGCTTCGACCCGTCCGGGGAGATCTTCGTTGGTCGCCGCCAGGACACGCACGTCGACGGTGACCGGGTCGACCCCGCCGACCCTTTCGAAGCATCCGCTCTCGAGCACCCGCAGCAGCTTGGCCTGGTGGGCGGCGGGCATCTTGCCGATCTCGTCGAGAAACAAGGTGCCTCGATTGGCCAGTTCGAAGCGCCCCATCTTGCGCTTCTCGGCCCCGGTGAAGGCGCCTTTCTCGTGCCCGAAGAGTTCCGCGTCGATCATGCCTTCCGAGCCGCTGGCGCTGTTGAAGGTGATCAGGCGCTCGCTGCGCCGGCTGCTCGCCCGGTGCAAGGCCCGTGCGACCAGCTCCTTGCCCGTGCCGCTCTCGCCGACGATCAGCACACGCACGTCGCGGGCCGCCACGCGCCCGATCTCTTCCCGCAGATCGCTCATCGCCCGTCCCGAGCCGATCAGTTCCCCGCCCAAACCCTCCTGGAGGTCTCGAGCGTGGGTCTTCCAGGCCAGGTCGTCGAGGGCCTTCTGCACACGAATGCGCAGCAGCTCGATCCTGGGATGCTTGGAGACGTAGTCGGTGGCCCCGGCGCGCATGGCAGCGACCACCGTCTCCGGTCGATCGTCGCCGGAGACCATGATCACCGGCAGATCGGGATGTCTCGCGCGTACCCGGCGCAGGACGTCGAGGCCGTCCGGCTCGCTGCCCAGCGAGACATCGAGCAGTATGGCGTCCGGCCGCACGGCTTCCACCAATTCGAGAGCGGCCGCCCCGCTGTGGGCCACGGTCACCTGGAAGGCATCGGCGCCGAACACGCAAAAGCGCTCGAGGAACTCGGCATCGTCGTCGACGATCAGGATGTGGTTCTTGGTCATGGTTGGCTCCAGCTCCCGGATGAACCCACCCGCTTCAGCGTCACCACGAAGCACGCCCCCTCGCCCTCCCTGCCGACCTCCTCGATACTCGCTCCGAACTTGCCGAGGCTGCGTCTTGCAAAATCCAGGCCGTAGCCGTGGCCCCCGGTGAATCCCGAGACGCCGGGCTGGAAGATTCGCCTCTTCATTGCCGTCGCAACGCCGCGCCCGCGGTCTTCGAAGTCGATGCAGACAACGCCACCATCCGCGGCCCTGACCCTGAGCCGAATGTCGTTCGGGCCACCGTGCTGGCCGATGCTTCTCTCTGAATTTTCCAGCAAGATGTCGAGAACGCGCTGGAGTTCGTCGGCGGTGATGAGAACCTCCATGTCCGCGTCCACTTCGAACAGGGGCGTGATGTGGAGCGAGGTGCGCGATGCGCGAGTGGACAACCAGGACTCGATCAGCGGCACCGGACGCACCCGCAGGCGGGCGGCGGCGAAGTGCCCGAGGGCCTCGAGGCGCTGATCGGCGACGGCGAGCCATCGCTCGAGGCGACCGAGCTCCGCGTCGCTCGGAATCTCGCGCCGACGGAGGATTTTCTCGCACAGACGCCGCAGGGAGTGCTGGATTTCCTCCAGCCCCGCCCCCCGGGACTCCTCGGGAACTCCCGCGATGCGGGCGATGCGGGCCATCGCGCTCAACTCACCGAGTACGATGGACGCGTAGGCGTCGACGTCCTGGCGCAGCAGGGCGACCTTGCGCCGATCCGCATCGACCTTCGTCCCACGCAGGTTGGTACACAAAAAGCGCAAGCGGTCGGCGACCTTGCGCGGCGTCTCGTTGTGTCTGAAAACGCTGAGCCTCTCGAACAGCTCGACCTGGGCGGATTGCACCGCGGAAAGACGCCTCCTGGTGACGACCCACAGGAGTCCCAGGCCACCACCCCCCAGTCCGGCGGCCAGGGTCACGCCGATCGCCACCCAGCCGGCGTCCAGGGGAACCGTCAGCCAGGCCAGCCAGGCCAGTGCCACCACCAGCCCACCCATGAACGCCGCCAGGCGGAAACCCGGCATTCCCAGAGGTGAAACCAGAGCCAGGGCCCATGCCGCCGCGAAGGCGAATAACCCCAGGCCGATCGTGGCCAGCAGCCACCTGAAATTCCAGCGTTCCGCGGTGAAGCTCTCGAGCCGGTAGAGCGGCGCCCGCAGCCAGTCGGGCAGAGTGCCGGAGGAGAGAGCCACCTCCACCCGGCCCGGAGCGCTCGAACGGACCACCGTGCGGGGCACCGGCCCCGGCAACGTGATGACCATCTCGTACCGCCCGCCCGCCTCGAGGCCGGCAAAACACACATCCTTGCTATCCTGGCCGTTGAAACCCGCGCCGCCGATCTGGCGCAGAGCGACGAAGGCCCCGTCCCGCTCCCGGCGGAGCCGGACCTGCGCTCCAACCGCGCTTCGATTCCACGGCGGACCCGTCAGCCGCGCGCACAGCCGTGCGGCAGGGCCACCGCCGCCGGCCAGCAGAGCGGTGGCTCCGTTGCCCCCGCCGACAAGGGCGTCCAGTGTTCCATCGCCGTTGAAATCACCTCGAATCACGGCACGCGGCTGGCCGAGCGCCGCGAGCCCTTTTACGGAACTCACCGTCTCGGGCACGCCCTGGCTGGAAAACCCATCGGCCAGCCAGATGCCGCCATCGGTCAGCACGAGAAGCTCGAGCCTTCCATCCCCGTCCACATCGATCGGCGTGGCACTCATGGTGGAGCCGCAGAGGGGCCCCTCCCGGGCGACGGGAACGGTCTCGAGCCGGCCGGCGCCGTTCCACCTCAGCACCAGGTCGCAACCGTGGGACACGCCCACATAGACCTCGAGACTGCCATCGCCGCTGAAATCGGCACTGACCAGGCCGCTCATATCCCACGAGGAAAGGGGGGCGCGGGGTCCCGGGGGCCGACCCGCCAGGAAGCGCAGAGTGGCGAAACGCGGCCGCCCCCCCGGGGCCCCCAGGTTCTCGTGGAAGACCAGCCCACGCCCCATCGTGGCGACCACCACGTCGATGTCGCCATCCTGGTCGAGATCGGTGCAGACCACCGCCTCGCTGCCATCGACGGTGTCGAGGCCGACTTCGGGCCCCGCCGTCTCGAAGGCGGCACGCCCGTTGTTCAGCAGCAGGCGATCGGAAGTCAGGAGGTTGGCCACGTAGACATCGAGATCACCATCGCCATCGGCGTCCAACAGGCAGCCCCCGACGGTATCGTCGAGCATGCGTCCCGCCACCGCCGCGTCGAACACCGTACGGAAGCTTCCCGCCCTCCCGGCGAGAAAAAGGCGATTGGCCTCGTACATACGCAAGAGGACCACGTCGTCTTCCGCACCGTTCCCGTCGAGATCCGCCGCCAGGGCGAACCTGTCATAGGTGTACGCCTCGGTGGGGTCATCGCCGTAACCCCCGCCGATCCCACGGCTCGCGGCAGCCTCCCGATACCCGGCGTCCTGGCCCAACGGTCGCTCGACCGTCACCATCGGCAAGCTGCGCAATTCGTTGGGGCCCTCGGCGTCCACCACGTAGACCCACTCCCGTCCCGCGATGCGGAGCACGCCCAGCGCTACCACCGCGCTCTCGAAGAGGACCGCGCCGAAAACCTCGACGCGAGAGAATTTTCGAGCGCCTTCCTCAGCCGCGGCGGTTTCTTCGAAAAGCAACATGCCGCTGCCCTGGACGACGCCAAGAAGCTGATCGGCCCCGGTATCCATGACGTCCGTGAGGGCCGCGGGGTCGGTACGAAAGATCCTGCGCCGCCCGTCGGCCCCCTGGTGGACCACCACACTGTCGCCGACGATCCACCCCCAGCCGTAGGTCTTGCCGCCGGCGAAACGGGTACCTGGAGGCGAGTCGAATTCCGGGAGCCGGACCGAAGTTTCCACGGGATCGGCGGGAATACGCACCACCTCGCTATTCATGCAAACCACAAGGTCCCGGCCCACCACCCACAGTGGCGAAAGCCGCCTCGCCGGTCCCTGCCAGCGGATGGACCAGGCCGCACCATCCCACAGCACAACCGCGTACAGCGAACGGGATTCGGCGATGATCCACACGCCCCCTTCAGGGAGCGGCACGACTTTCTGCACATGCAGCGCCACCGGCGGCACGAACTTGACCCAGTGCTCGCCGTCTCCCCGGTAGAGGTTCCGCCAGTGGCCGATCACCCAGTACAGGCCATCCGGCCCGACCTCCACGTCCCGGATACCATAGCGGAGAGGGGAGCGGAGCCGCCGCCAGGAGGTGTGATCGCCATCGACGGCCCACAGTTCGTTACGCCCGGAGATCCCATTGATGGCGGCTACGAGCAAGTCTCCTCCGGGGATCGTGGCGAGATCCACGACCTCGAGATCTCCGGGCAGTCGCGCTTCCAGCCAGTCGGGGTGGGTTTCATCGAGCGGCAACCGTGTCCGCAACACCTTACGAGGCGTGATCGCCACCCAGAGCCAGCCGTCGGGGCTGACCAGGGGGCCGTGGAGAACCTTGGGCAGGACCTCCACCCAACGGCCCCGCAGCCCCTCCCCGCCCCTTTCGAGCCCGGTCGCCTCGACCGCTGCCCCGGCGGCGAACACCGCCAGCACCGCCGCCAGGGAGCCGATCGACTATCGCCAAGATCCCATCGCCCGCCTTCTCCGCGGTTTCTACGCCGGGCGTCCCCCGGCGCCCCATGGCCGCGGAGAGAAAACACCACCGCCCCTCCCGGCCGGCGACGGGCAGGGCCCCACCGGGGCGGCACCAACCCGCCTGAAAAGCTCCGTGGCCTGGCGACATTCTATACCCGTGCATGGTTTTGGGTTTTCCTTGGTAAAGACGCCTCCATTTCCATCGCTCCTACGGACAAGCGTCGATGAAACGGTCAAGGCCCCACGTTCCTTCAGCGCAGCCGGTACGAGCGCGAGCAAGGTAGTAGACCGCCTTGCCCGCCACTGGCGTATGGTCATCGGTGGTCTCAGGTGCCGACCCCCGATGCAGCAAGCACAGCGCGTCGTCGAATCGTCCGCTCACCTCGAGGTCCGCCACGTCACCCTTGATCGCGTCGTAGGTCACGATCGATCCGTCATCGGCGGTCTGTGGATCCCAACGGATCGTCAGATTGTCTTGCAGCACGATCAGTCCGGTCACCTCGCTCGGCTGGAACCATCGCGTGTCGTCGAGCGGATCGCAGTCTTGCGCGTTCGCAATCCCGTCCGCGTCGGCGTCACTGTCGCAGGCGTTCCCGGTCCCGTCGCCATCACGATCCTCCTGGGCCGAATCCGGCGTTTCCGGACAGACATCACACGCGTCGCCGACTCCATCCCCGTCACGATCGGCCTGGTCACCGTTGGGCACCGCCGGACAGTTGTCGCAGGCGTCGCCGCTGCCGTCTCCGTCCAGGTCGCCCTGATCGGCGTTGGAGACTCGCGGACAATTGTCTGCGTCGTCGGCGACTCCATCTTCGTCGAGATCCCCAAATTCGAAGTCCGTGGCAGCATAGGGACCCGTCTCATACGCGTCCGTTCTCGAGTCGCACGATGCGTAGTTTTCGTCAACATTGACGAGCTCTACCCGGCTAAGCCAGTAGGGGCCATCGACTCCCGACGCGCGAATGGTTGGCCCGTCGAATCGGAGCGTCAACAGGTGAACCCCCGGGACCAGGACACCCGCATCGGTGGTCGCATGGGCCAATTCGCCGGCGGCCGCGGGAGACTCCGAGAGCGTACCCGTGATATGAAAGGAAGCCGCCTGATGCACTGTCACCTGCACATCGATCTCCAGGAAATCCGCAGCAGCCGTGCCTCCGGTATCCACGAGGCGATCAGAGTAGATGTCGTCCAGGGAAATCCGGTCGCTCGACACATTCAGCGGCGCGTAGCTCGTCCTGCGGAAATCCTGCCCGTCGAGCCTGAAACCCTCGGCCCGCACCTCGGCCGAGTGAATCCCCGACACGGACGTGTAGATGTAGTTCCCGCTGTATACCCCGTCACCGGCGACAGTATCGGGCGGGCCACCGTCATCCTTGAGAAAAACATCGTGCTCGGTACCCTGCCGATCGGTAATCGTGGCCCAGGCTGTCGCACCGGTCAGCGGAATACCGCCATCCTGCAATTCAGCCAGAAGGACGACTGGTGCGCCGAGGGTCGTGTCGGCAGGATCGAACCAGGACTTCAAACGCACGTCGGCCCGTGAGGTAGACTTGGTCAGGATGCCGTCTTCGCCGGGATTCACATCCGTCCCCGTGTCTACAACAATCCACCAGTTGCCGGGCATCGGATTCAGGATCTCGTATCCCTTGCGCGGAGGGAGATCGCCGGCGGTGTCCTGGTAGTACGTAACGTCCGGGTCAGCCTCCGCCCCCCCACCTCCACCGCTTGCACCCGGTTGCCTTCCAGCGTCGCGGTGACCCGTGCGTTGGTTCTAGTTTCCTTCCGGATCACGATGCCCTTGCCCGTGTGCCGCAGGGAGGGATCTTCCTGCCAGACGAAGGTGTCCCGGACCGTCACGCTCTGGGTGTAGTCCCCATCGATCCAGATCCCGTTGACGCCGAAGTCCTTCACCTCGTTGCCGGACCCGGCGCCGCCGATCAGCGTCTCGGCGTTTTGCGTCCAGATGCCGGTGTCGCCGACAT
>JAUZRX010000085.1 GCA_030949985.1 Acidobacteriota bacterium | reverse complement strand
ACGGCATGACTTTCGAGGAGCAGGCAGCTTCCCCGGGCCGCGACGCAATCGTGGCTCTCATCATCCGCGTCCAAGAGCTGGAGCAACAATTTCGTGGTTGCGTCGAGAGCTTTTCGGCCGCAAGTCCGAGAAGCGCCTGATCGAGCCTGATCCAGGCCAGGCGAGCCTGGGTGACGCAATCCGATCCGGGGCGCCGTCCGATCCCGAGACTGCGTTGACGATCGGAGAGCATACGCGCAAGCAAGCCCGGCGTCAGGACGACGATGAAGCGGACAGTGGCTTTCGTTTCGACGATTCGGTGCCGGTGGAAGAGATTCGTCTGGAGAATCCGGATGCTCAGCTCGAGGGTGCGAAAATCATCGGCGAGAAAGTGACTTACAAGCTGGCGCAGCAGCCGGCGTCCTACGTGGTGCGGAAGTACGTGCGTACCGTGGTCAAGCGGAAGGACGGGCATTTGAGTTATCCTCCGGCGGCGGCGTCGGGGCTGGGCAAGAGCATGGCCGACGTGAGCCTGCTGGCGGGCCTGGTGATCGACAAGCTGGTCTACCACCTGCCGCTATACCGGCAGCATCAACGGATGAAGCCAGCAGGGATTCGGCTCGCGCGCTCGACGCTGACCGAGGCGGTGCACCGAACGGCAGATCTGCTGCAGCCGATCTGCGAGGCCCAGCGGCAATCGATCCTGCAAAGTTCCGTGATCGCAATGGACGAGACACCGATTCGTGCGGGTCGCAAGGGTCGGGGTCGAATGAAGACGGGCTATTTCTGGCCGATCTATGGCGACCGGCAGGAGGTGATCTTCCCCTTCATGCCGACGCGTGCGCACGGCGTGGTCCACAAGCTGTTGGGCTCCTACGCGGGCGTGCTGCTGACGGACGGCTATCCGGCGTACGAGCCGCCCAGCAGATGGAGCAGGTGAGATCAGCGCAGTGCTGGTCTCATACCCGGCGACAGTTTCTGAAGGCCGAAGAGGTGGAACCGAAGCTGACGGCGCGGGCGGTGGACTTGATCGGTGAGCTGTACGCGCGCGAGGGAGAACTCCGCCGCGAGAGCCTGGAGGGCTCGAAGCTGCCGGCGCGGCGCGCGAAGCTTTGCCGCCCGGTGGTGGAAGAATTCTTCGAGTGGCGGGAACGCGAGTTGGAGAGCCGTGTCCTTTTGCCAACGAACCCCTTCACCAAGGCGGCGCACTACGCGCTGTCGCGGCGGAAGGAGCTGAAGGTCTTCCTCGAGCATCCGGGCGTGCCGGCGGATACAAACCACCTGGAACGACAGATCCGCCCGATCGCGGTAGGGCGTAAGAATTGGCTTTTCTGCTGGACCGAGCTGGGTGCGGAGTACGTGGGGGTCTTCCAGAGTCTTCTGCAGACCTGCCGGCTGCAGGGGCTATCGCCGTATCGCTATCTCGTGGACGTGCTGCAGCGCGTGGACAGCCATCCGGCGTCCGAGGTGGCGCTGCTGACGCCGCGGCTGTGGAAGGAGCGCTTCGGCGAAGATCCGCTGCTCACACCGCTCGAGAGGCACACCAGCCGAACCGCCGATTGACCGGGTACACCACCGGCGCTCATTTCGCAAGAACGCCGATTTCCAACCGCTTACGCATCGGGCGCGCAGTCCGCACCGCCCCGTGGCAACTTCACTGATCGTCCGCAACTCCAGCGTCACCACTTACTGCCATAGTGCTGCCGGACTCCATGCCAATCCGCTCAGGTCCGTTTCGCGAAGTCGCTTCCAGGGAGTAGGAACGTACCAATCATACGCCCCGAACGCCACCGCCACCATCACGCTACGCGGTTGCAGTGCGTTTGTCATCTCCACTCAAGGAATATTATTTCCTCTTGGATCTCGAACGCTGGGGAGTAGACGTCATGCCATCCGATCTCATGCTGTTTCTCACACCAGACTGTCAAAACCAAACGATACTTCCCAACGGGTATCTTCAAGCGCCTGCTATCGATCGCGACCCCTACACTCTCCCAGCGTAATGCATACAAACGCCCAGGCCTGCAAAGATCAACATGCTTTCCCTGATATCGATCCGCCCCCAGGTATTCCCCAGATTTCGCTCTAGTCTCAAATCGTTTAGCCGTGTCGTTCCACTTTTCAAGGCCAATCCCCCCGTTCCAGCCGAGAAACTGAGAGCATTCAAGGTCAGGCGACATTCTTATCACAGGCCTCAATATACTGGATCTTATCGCTCCGCCTCCCTCCAACCCAGGGATGAGAACACGCAAACCACAGACGTCATCGCTCGGTGCTGGCGTCCTTGCACTAGTGTTGACTGCCAAGAGAATTGCCAGAAAGCCAACAATGCTGCAATCCATACCCTTTCTCAGAAAACCAAATCGACTGGTCATTTGGTTTTCCCAAGGTACTTCCTGAGGTCCTTTCCGGTCAACACGCGCTTGGGGCGCCTGTCCCCGGGGCGATACCTGTAAAGAGCTCGCCGACCGACTACATAGCCTGCAACTCCCGTCTCATCGACATTTCGAGTGTCCGCTCTGCTCATCCCTTCCCTACCGCGCTCGGAGTTCCCGGTACCCGTATTGGTCACGAACTCACCCTCAGCCGGATGCGTATGAACTGTCGCCGCCACAGGCTCGCCTTCCAGGTTCCCATCCGAATCAGGCTCCGGCAACGCCACTGACGTCGGCTTTCCATCAGTTACTAGGTCCGTAGCCCTATAATCGCCGGGAACAGGCTGGGTTACCACAAAGCCAACTTCTTGCATATCGTCGCCACTATTCCCGTCAGGATTCGATTCCACCCACGCCTCTCGTACTGCCGCCTTAACCTCAGGATCCTCCAGGATAGCCTTATCCTGATCGTCTCGCCTGTCCTTCATTCCGTCCGGATCTACCCTTGCAATCGGGTTGCTTCGCACATACGAGTATCTGTTCCAAGTAGCTGGAATCCTGAACAGAACGCTTTCCATCGACGGATCTGGCGAGAGGAACCTCCCGGCACCATACGAGCACGACCTCATCAACATGTAGTCCAGCTCAACCTCCCCATCCCTCTCATGCCCCGTAAACTTCATCCGCTGATCCCCGCTCTCCTCCACCGTCGCCTCCATCCCGAACGGGAAGTACTTCCAGCGGCCGATCTCAACACCGTTCTCGTCGGTCATCAGGCGGGTGCTGCCGAGGTGGTCGCGGTGGACGTACTGGAGGTTGCGGGAGGCGGGGGCCGAGGCGGGGTTCTGGTTCCGGGTCGTGTTGCGGGCGTCGTCGATGATCACCGGGCTCTGGTCGAATTCCTGCATCGTGGCCGGGTCCACGGCGGTAAACCAGTACTGGCCGTGGCCCGCGCCGGCGGGTTGGTCGGGGAGTTGGATCCGCGGGATGCCCTGGGGCTGCGCGTAGAGCAGGACCACGGTGTTGCTGCCCGCCGGCTGGTAGTAGGCGTTGAAGAGGGTGCCGAGGGGGCAGTCGGAGCCGTCGCTGGAGGTGCCGATCTCCTGGCTCGAGGAGCCGTCGTCGCCAAAGCCCGTGCGCAGCGCGTAGAGGAACATGGTGGCCTGCTTGAGGCAGCCGCCTCCACCACCGCCCCGGCGCAGGGAGAGGGCG
>JAUZRX010000084.1 GCA_030949985.1 Acidobacteriota bacterium | reverse complement strand
TTGCCGGTGGCCGTCTTCGGCAGGCCGGAGACGAAGGTGACGCCGCGCGGGACCTTGAAATGGGCCATGCGCTCGCGCAGGAAGCCGATCAGCTCCTGTTCCGTCACCCGGGCGCCCTGGCGCAGGACCACGAAGGCGTGGGGCGTCTCCCCCCACTTCTCGTGCGGGAGGCCGACCACGGCCACCTCCTGCACCGCCTCGTGCCGCAACAGCACGCCCTCCACCTCCACCGAGGAGATGTTCTCGCCGCCGCTGATGATGACATCCTTGATCCGGTCACGGATCTCGATGTAGCCGTCGGCATGGACCACGGCGGAATCCCCGGTGTGATACCAGCCGCCCGCGAGCGCCTGCCCGGTGGCCTCCGGGTCGTTGTAATAGCCCTTCATGATGACATTGCCGCGCGCGACGATCTCGCCCTGGGTCCGCCCGTCCCACGGCACCGGCGCGCCCTCCTCGTCCACCACCCGGACATCGCCGGAGGTGATGGTCTCGACGCCCTGGCGCGCCTTGAGCGCCGCCCGCTCGTCGGCCGGCAGCCCGGCGTGCTCCGGGCGGGGCTCGCAGATGGTGATGAAGGGGGAGGCCTCGGTCATGCCGTACACATGGATGAGTTCCCAGCCGAATTCCTGCTCGATCCGCTCGATGGTGGCCGCCGCCGGCGGCGCGCCCGCGGTGAGCACCCGCAGGCCGCGCGGCACCTCGCCGCGCACCTCCGGCGGCGCGCTGGCGATGCCGATGAGCACCGTGGGGGCGGCACAGAACAGGGTGACGCCCTCCTCGCGCAGGAGGCGGAAGATCTCGGCGGGGTCCACCCTGGGCAGGCAGACGTGGGTGCCGCCGCAGGCGGTCATGGTCCAGACATAGCCCCAGCCGTTGACGTGGAACATCGGCAGTGTCCACAGGTAACGGTCGGCGGGGGTGACGTGGACATGGGCGAGCGCCGCGGCGCAGTTCACCCAGACGTTGCGGTGGGTGAGCCTGACCCCCTTGGGGGTCGAGGTGGTGCCGCTGGTGTAGTTGATGGTGATCACCTCGTCCTCGTCGATCTCGCCGGTGGGCGGCGCGGGCTCGGCCGCGTGCAGCAGCGCCTCGTAGTCCCGCCAGCCCTCCCCGGCGGCGCCGAAGGCCACGAAGTGCTCCACCGCCGGCAGCTCGTCGCGCACCCGGTCCAGGAGTTCGAGGTAATCGGGATGCGCGCAGACCACCCTGGCGCCGGAGTGATTGATGATATAGGCCATCTCCGGCGCCGCGAGCCGGTAGTTGATGGGCACCAGGACGGCCCCGATCCCCGGCACAGCGTAGAACGACTCGAGCAGGGCGTGCGTGTTCGGGGCGATACAGGCGACCCGGTCGCCCCTGGCGACGCCCAGCTCCCGCAACGCCCCGGCCCAGCGATCGCAACGTTCGAAGAATTGCGCGTAGCTCAGGCGGAGATCGCCGTCCACGACCGCCTCACGGCCCGCGTAGAGCTTGCGCGCGCGGCGGGCGAATTCCAGGGGGGAAAGAGGGACCTTCATCGATATCACTCCTCGTTGGTGGTTTCAGTGTCGATCATCGGCTCGCAGCCCGCTCGGGCGGGCCGGGCGAAAGGGGCCCGGAAAAACCGGATGGCGCCAAAGGGACAAACCGTACCCTTGACGAATTCCGGCAACAGGTTGAATGAAACTGTCAAACTTCGAGATCCGGAGCGGTCTTGCGCGATATCCGGGCTAGCAGCGCGGCCCGGCGCGGCCGTCGCCGCCGGTGCCGCGCACCTGCCCGCTCCCGCTCGCGGCCCCGGCTTCCAGCCAGACCACGAGCCCCTGTGTGTTCAGGTCGATATCGTTGGCCAGTATCGCCAGCGCCTGCTCGCGGGAGAGCGGGCAGCCCTGGCGCCGCAGCCCGGACCACAGCGACGCCTCCAGGGCCCGGCGGATGTCGCCGCCGGCGTCCTCCCCACCCGCCTCCAGCGCCAGCGCCGCCGCTTCGTCGATGCGCGCCAACAACTGCCGGGCCAGCGGCGCCGGGTCCTCCACCATGCCGAAATGGGTCAGGTAGATGCGTTGCGGGCGCAGCTCCAGCAGGCGCTCGACCGAGGCCCGCCAGGCGGCGGGATCGAACTGCACCGGCGTGGTCGGGGGGAAGATGAAGGGGCCGGCGGGGCCGTCGAGTTCCCGGTAGGAGATGCCGAAGGTGACGCCGGCGAAGATGCCCCCGCTCAGCTCGTCCTGGACACAGAAGTGGTGCCGGGCATGGCCCGGGGTATCGAGGAAGAGCAGCCTGCGACCGTTCAGGGAGAGCGTGAAGCGATCGCCCGCCTCGATCACCCGCTCGGCGGGCACCGGCACCAGTTCCCCGTAGAGTCGCGCGAACCGCTCCTCGCCGTACACCGCCCTGGCCCCGGCGGCCAGCTTCGAGGGATCGATCAGGTGCCGGGCGCCGCGGGGGTGGACGACCAGCCGGGCGCCG
>JAUZRX010000083.1 GCA_030949985.1 Acidobacteriota bacterium | reverse complement strand
GGCGGTCATCTGTCGCTGCTCGAGCGGGCGGACGGGCGCCACCACGGGCACGTGACGGTGCTCAAGTCGGCGGACGGGCGCCAACACGGGCACGTGACGGTGCTCAAGCTGGCGGACAGGCGCCACCACGGGCACGTGACGGTGCTCAAGCTGGCGGACGGGCGTCACTACGGGCACGTGACGGTGCTCAAGTCGGCGGACGGGCGCCACCACGGGCACGTGACGGTGCTCAAGATTCGGGAAGGTGGACGGACCGTCGGTGCCGGACAGTTGCTGGACAAGCTGGCAGACGGTCGCCACTACGGGCATGTGACAGTGCTCAAGAGCGCAGAGGCCGGTCCCGGCGAGACGGACGACCCGTCGATGGGACTCGGGGGCGGTTGCGTTCCCGATCCCTGCAAGGAGGGCGAGAAATGCGTGAGCCGCGACGGGAAGTCGCACTTCTGCTACCGGAAGCTGAAACCGGCCCTCTCCACCCTCCAGGCGTTGCCAGGCTTCGAGGGAGGTTCCGCCCCCGTCTCGAGGATCCTGGGCCGGTTTGATCCCTCGCCCTGACCTGGGGGCGAGGGAGTCGGAGTCGGCACGCACCTCGGGAGTGACCGCTCGCATCCCTCGGTGGGGGGGGGATATCTGCGGTCCCCGCGTTCGCCGTGTGAAAGGTCTCTTGTGCGCACCTTAGCCTTCGAGACAGATGCGTAGGCGGTTTCATACGCAGGAACCGGGTATCGAGAGCCCGGAGGAGAAGGTTCGACGATAGTAGTCGTCGAGTTGGCGGCGTGAAGGCGGAGGTGAGCCGCGGACGGGCCGGTTGAGGTTCGTATGGGGTGGTTGGTGGACCGAGCGGACGGCTGCGGCCGGGTGTGCGGGCAGATCGGTTCGGTGTCGCCTGCGTCGCGGGCGCGTGGTGTCAGGGGGTTGTTTCTGGTGACGAGGGAACGCCCGGCATGGCGCGAGGCGTCAAGGGGGCGGGGCGCGGGCTTCGAAGGGGTCATCGCCGCCGCCGTCTTCAATGGGGCGCGTGATCTTGTGCACGACGTCGGGATCTGTGAGAAAAGCGACGATCTTCATGCGCGCGCCGCAGCGGACGCAAAGTAGAGGATCGATTTCGAGTATGCGTTTCATCAAGCGGGGCCACGAGGCTCGCGATGGAGCAGCAGGCTGCGGGGTCTCGCTCTGTCCGGCGGGCCGGTCCTGCTCAGGGTGGGTGGTATCGCGTGCTCGCGTCCGCGCTCCGCGTGCTCGATGGGAGTAGAAGCCGTAGGCCCTGGTGAGGTGCTGGCCCCGGTCAGGGATCTGGGCCGTCACCGCGTGAATGAAGTCGAGGGGATCGAGTTGGAGGTGTGTGGCTCCGGTGCGCGGATCGGGTGGTGTGTCGACGATGACGGTCTGGTTGGCGATGCGGACCGTTCCGGCCGGCACAGGCACATTCGAGCGGTGATACCGCGGATTGCGGCGCGCGGGAAGCGACCTCTTCGCCATCGGCGTAAACGGTCAGGCCCGCCGCGGAATGGGCCTCGACCTTCACCTCGGCCCAGCGCTCGAGTTGCAGGCGCGTGGCGATCCAGTAGATACCGGCCTACTCGAGGTTCAGCGCGTCGTCCGTCTCCACCGAGCGCCACTCGATGGCAGCCCCGGGGGTCGCTGCCAGCAGCCGTCCGGCCACCGGCCAACTGCGGTGGGGATCGATCTCGGGAAGGGTTTCTACGTCGGGCGCCAGGGGGCCGGGATCAGCCGCTGCTGCGTCGGATGATGGAGGAGTACGCGGCCACCGGTCTGCCGCCCGCCTATCTCCCTCGCCCCGTCGAAAGCGACCAGGAACCGGAGGAGAACCCCTCATGAACAAGAAGCTGTTGTCGCTGTATGGCCTCAAGTGGAACCCATTTTCGCCCGATCTTCCCTCGGAAGCGCTCTATATCGGTCCCCGGATCGAGAACTTCTGCTGGAGAATCGAGCAGAGCCTGGTGCGCGAGGGAGGTTTTGCCCTGATCACTGGCGAGCCTGGAACCGGCAAGAGCGTGACTCTGAGGGTCCTTGCCCAGCGGCTCCAACAGGTCCGCGACGTGACGGTGGGCGTGCTGACCCATCCGCAGAGCAGCCTGGCAGATTTCTACCGCGAGATGGGAGAGGTTTTTGGTGTAGCGATCAAGCCTCACAACCGTTGGAACGGTTTCAAGACCCTGCGCGAGCGCTGGAAGGGGCATCTTGGCAGCACCCTGTTGCGTCCGGTGCTGCTGATCGACGAAGTCCAGGAGATGAGCCCGAGCGTGCTGAGCGAACTGCGGCTGATGGGAAGCACCGACTTCGATTCGCGCAACATCCTCAGTGTCGTGCTGGCCGGCGACGGGCAACTGACCCCAAAACTCCGGCGTCCGGAACTCGTGCCGCTTGGCAGCCGGATCCGCATGCGTCTGACGATGGAGTATGCCGGCCGCGAGGAACTGCGCGAGTGTTTCGAGCATCTGCTCGAGAGTGCCGGCAACCGCAAACTGATGACCGAGCCTTTGATCGACACCCTCTGCGATCATGCGGCAGGAAACTATCGGCTGATGACCAACATGGCCGCCGAGCTGCTGATGGCCGCAGTACAGCAGGAATCGACCCAGCTCGATGAGAAGCTGTATCTCGAGGTCTTCGCTGCGCCCAAGACACCCGCCAAAACCAAACGCTCCCGGGCCGCCCGGCAGCGATGAAGACGCCGGTCTGTTTTCCCCTGCGCCGCGCTGCGGAACTCGACGCCGATCCACAACCCGAGCGTTGGCTGATCGAATCGCTGTGGGCCGATCAGGCGGTCGGCATTGTGGGTGGGGAGCCGAAGTGCTGCAAATCCTTCTTGGCGCTCGATATGGCCGTTTCCGTGGCTTCCGGCGCCCCCTGCCTGCGTCGCTATCCGCCCCGGCAACGCGGTCCCGTATTGCTCTTCGCCGCCGAGGATCCGCTGCATATCGTGCGCGAACGCCTGGAGGCGGTCGCGCTCGCGGCGGAGATCGACTTTGAAGCACTCGATATCCACGTCATCACCGCTCCCACACTCCGGCTCGATCTCGACGAGCATCGCCGCCGGCTGCAGAGCACGGTCGAGAAGATCAAACCCCGCCTTCTCGTGCTCGATCCGTTCGTCCGTTTGCACCGCGTCGATGAAAACGCCGTCGCGGACGTGGCTCCTCTGCTGGGCTACCTGCGAACGCTTCAGCGCAGCTTCCAGACCGCTGTGCTTCTGGTCCATCACGCCCGCAAGGGCGCCGGCGCGGCGCGGGCAGGACAGGCTCTCAGAGGCTCCTCGGAGATGCACGCCTGGGGCGATTCGCTGCTCTACCTGCGCCGCGGACGCGCAGAGCAACTCAAGCTCTCGGGCGAGCACCGCGCCAACCCCTCGATCGAAGGGATCACTCTCGAACTGAAAGCGGATGGAGACGCGCTCGCATTGCAGCCTGTCGAAGAGCAAACAGAACAACCCGAAACTCAATCGCCGCCACTCTCCCCAGACCAGCGCGTCGAGCAAGCGCTCGCTCAAACCTCCATCCCGCTATCCATCCGCGAGGTGAGGAAAGCCTGCCGGATGCGCATGAGCCGTGTGAGCGAGGCGCTCGAAACTCTTACCACCAAGGGCCGCGTGCGCAAAGAACCCGGCGGTTTCCGCCTCGTGAACACTGCTCCCGCGTTTCTCGTTTCCCAATCCCCTATAGGCCCAGCGGGAAACGGTCGCCGGAAACACCCGGCCTTGCCACTCTTGCCTGGTGAAACGGACTCCGGCTCTGCGGGGGCGCAACCGGAAGAGGGATAGCCAGGTCGACGGTGCGCCGACAGGGCTCACCAGACACCGGGGGCACAACACCGCCCCCGGGGTCTTCCTTGTCAGAAGTATCCACCCCCGTCGGACACCGGAGTCATGCCTGAAAAACCCCGGGGTCCGGGGCAGCGCCCCGGGAAACAAATCCCTCAATTATCGTGAACGCACCGCCATCAATGATCTTGAGCGCTCTCACCCGTTTCGACGATTCGGTGCCGGTGGAAGAGATTCGTCTCGAGAACCCGGATGCTCAGCTCGAGGGTGCGGAAATCATCGGCGAGAAGGTGACCTACAAGCTGGCGCAGAGGCCGGCGTCCTACGTGGTCCTGAAGTACGTGCGTCCGGTGGTCGAGCGGAAGGACGGCCATCTGAGTTGTCCTCCGGCAGCGCCTTCGGTACTGGGCAAGAGCATGGCCGAGGTGAGCTTGCTCGCCGGCCTGGTGATCGACAAGCTGGTGTACCACCTGCCGTTGTACCGGCAGCACCAGCGTATGAAGGCCGCGGGGATTCGACTCGCGCGCTCGACGCTGACCGAGGCGGTGCTCCGAACGGCGGATCTGCTGGCGCCGATCTGCCAGGCCCAGCGGCAGTCGATCCTGGAAAGCTCGGTGATCGCGATGGACGAGACACCGATTCGTGCTGGACGCAAGGGTCGGGGTCGCATGAAAATGGGTTATTTCTGGCCGATCCATGGCGACCGGCAGGAGGTGATCTTCCCCTTCGTGCCGACGCGTGCCCACGGCGTGGTCCACGAGCTGTTGGGCTCCTACGAGGGCGTGCTGCTGACCGACGGCTATCCGGCGTACGAGCGCTACGCCAGGCAGATGCAGCAGGTGACGTCAGCGCAGTGCTGGTCTCATACCCGGCGGCAGTTTCTGAAGGCCGAAGAGGTGGAACCGAAGCTGACGGCGCGGGCGCTGGATTTGATCGGCGAGCTGTACGCGCGCGAGGGAGAACTCCGCCGCAAGAGCCGGAGGGCTCGAAAGTGCTGGCGCGGCGCTCGGAGCTTTGCCGCCCGGTGGTGGAGGAATTCTTCGAGTGGCTGGAAGCTGAGCTGGAGAGCCGTGTGCTTCTGCCGACGAACTCCTTCACCAAGGCGGCGCACTACGCGCTGTCGCGGCGGAAGGAACTGAAGGTCTTCCTCGAGCATCCGGGTGTGCCGTTGGATACCAACCACCTGGAACGCCAGATCCGCTCGATTGCCGTAGGCCGCAAGAATTGGCTTTTTTGCTGGACCGAGCTGGGCGCGGAGTACGTGGGGGTCTTGCAGAGTCTTCTGCAGACCTGCCGGCTGCAGGGGCTATCGCCGTATCACTATCTCGTGGACGTGCTGCAGCGCGTGGACAGCCCTCCGGCGTCCGAGGTGGCGTTGCTGACGCCGCGGCTGTGGAAGGAGCGCTTCGGCGGAGATCCGCTGCTCTCACCGCTCGAGACGCACACCGGCCGAACCGCCGATTGACCGGGTACACCACCGGCGCTCATCTCGCAAGAGCGCCGATTTCCAACCGCTTACGGAGGGCCTGCGGAGCGAAGACAGCCTTCTCACACTGGGCGCTCGCCTTTCCCACCTCGCCACCTCAGTCGCAGGCGGGGAGGTTACGGGGAGAACCGTCCGAGGACCAGGCTCCCGGATGACAGGGGGCTCCCTCAGCACGGGCCAGGTACCACAGGGCCTGGCCGGGAGGCGGCGGGCGACCATCGTCGATCCATTCGGATGCCAACAGATCCCGACCGGCGCACTGGGAGTCGAGGAAGTCGCTGCGGCGCCGCAAGTCGCCGATCAGGCCACGGGCCAGGTCGTAGACCTCCGCTCCCGCCACTGGCGACCAGGCCAGGCTGCCTTGCTGCCAGTGCAGGTCGTCGATCACCCCCGGGCCTGGCCCGGCCGGGCAGTCGTCGTCGTCACAGTCCACAGCCCCGTCGCAGTCGTCGTCCACCTGTCCTCGGCAGATCTCCGCGGCGGCAGGATTCACCGCAGGATCCGTGTCGTCGCAGTCTAATCCGAAGCAAGCGTCGGCCTGATCGTTGTCGAGGTCGTTGCACGAGCAGACCACTCGTGCGCGTACCAGGCGCTTGCCGGGGTCTTCCACCTTGCCGACGATCCAGAACTCCTCGCCGGACCACATCAGCTCGATGTCGCTCTCCAGGCGCGTATCGTCCGAGAGCAGGACACCTCCGTTGTCGAGTTGGCTGCCGTCCGGCTGGATGCGCCAGAACCACCATGTGGCCTCGTAGTCGTTCTCGGCGGAACTCCAATCCCGCGTGGCGGTAGCGATGCCCAGCATCTCCCCCGTCCATGCCGCAGCGATGTCGGCAGTTCGCAAGGTATTCGATTTGAGGGGAATCGTAGGCTGGATGCGTCGGCCGTCCGGGTCGAGCAGATCGAGGTAGAGGTTGTCCGAGGCTGGGGCTACTGTCTCTTTCCAAACGTGAGCGGAGTTTCCACCCACGAGGGTCAGCTCGTGGACGGATGTCGTCCCTCCTCGATCGCCCAGGGGGATCGAGGGTGCTGCAGGTGTGCCATCGGGCTGCACCACGAGACTCGCGAAGCCGGTGAAGTTGACCTTTGCGACGAGGAGATAATCCTCGCCGGTCCAGACGACTTCGATGGATCCGACGAAGTGCTTTTCACCGTCGAGGTCATCCGAAACGAGCACAGTTGGCGGATCCGCGAGACCTCCATCGGGAAGGACGAAAGTGGCCACGATCTCGTTCTGTCGCTGGCGCGGAATCCAGAATACGGCAAATCGCTCTCCATCCCAGGCAACCGCTGGATCTCCTCCGAGCCATCCCCCCTCGTCGTCGTAAGTAGCGGTCAAGTCGAGTTCGGGTGCTATCGGTCGACCCAGACGATCGATCACCCGCGCCTTGAGCCGGAACCCTCCACCGGTCTCGTCATACCATGCCACCAGCAGGCGGTCCGAACCATCGGCGATTCCGCAACGACGGTCTTCGGGGTCTTCACGGTTCGGGTCGCCCAACTCATAGACTGCGTCTGTGGGCCGCGCTAGCCGATCGAAGCTGCGCACACTCATCAGGCGATTGAAGCTGACGTTGTAGAGTTCGGTCGTGGAGCCCACCAGGAAGCCTTCCTCGGTGAGCCTGGCGCACAGACTGCTCGTGTCGGGCCGCGCGGCACTCAGCGGCAGAGAGGCCATCTGGGGAAAGAGCACCGGCGGATCCTCACACCAGCGATCGCAGTCCTGATCGAGGGTCCCGTCACAGTCAGTGTCGAAGCCGTCGCAAATCTCTGCGGCTCCCGGCCGGCGCGTCCACGAGCGATCCGCGCAGTCCTCGGCCTCGGCGCACTGATGGCCTGCCAGCGCCTGGTCCGCGTCCAGATCCTGGCAGACCTGGCCCCGGATCGGCAGGGCGAGTAGAATGCCGGCCAGCGAAACGAGGCCCGTACGCAAGTACCGGGCGCTCACGGCACCACCACTTGAACCTCATTCGAGACGGGGCTTTCGTTGCCAGAGGTGTCCACGGCTACTACGACAATATAGTACGTTCCCGAAGAGGCAGTGATGTCGGTGCTTTCCTGGCAGTGGCTATCGTTGCCCGGATCCGCGGTGGAATAAGGCCCACCGCTAGAACTGCTGGCGAGAATCTTGAACCGCGCTACGTCAGGGTCAGAAGGGGCTTCCCACGTTACGGTGATAAAACCACCAGCGTAGCTCGCGCCGACATTCTGGGGTGCCGCAGGCGGAGTTGTATCACTGTGAATCACCGTAACGCCGCTGCTGAGGGCTCCCTCCGATCCGTCAAAGGCGACAAGGGACGCATAGTAGGTTTGCTGCTCATCAAGAACCAGGGAGGCAACGCGGTAGCTCTGCCCGGCCGGGAGGCTGGCCAGGCGACGATACTGCCCCAGTCCGCGGCTCTCGTACAGGTTCCACCCCGTGACACCGGAGCATCCATCGAACCCAGCGGAAAGATCTACCG
The DNA here is from genome assembly GCA_030949985.1 of Acidobacteriota bacterium. Lineage (NCBI taxonomy): Bacteria > Pseudomonadati > Acidobacteriota > Acidobacteriota bacterium. The sequence continues at coordinate 2,089 of JAUZRX010000083.1, read as the reverse complement.
GTCCACCATCATTCCCATAGCTGGCAGTCAGAACCAGCAGGCAAAGCAGATTAACTGAACCACCGCCTGGGTTGTCCTTCTGCTGTTCTTTAACTGCTAAACTAAAGACCCCTCGATCGCGGTGTGCAACCACACTTTCTCCGGCGGTAGATGTGGCGCTCTCAGAATCCAGCATGATCCAGAGATGTTCTTCTACGCCAAGCAGAGGATCGATCTGAAACTCGGGATCCGGGCGATCCGAGTAGCAAAACTCAAAGAATTGAGTGTCGCAGATATCCTCTACCGTCCAGCGGGCAGCACCGTAGTCGCCTACTTCTTCGTCGTACTCAACCGCATCTACATAGTCCGTCCACAGTTTGCTCGACGAATCATCGTACGCGCCTCCGAATGTCAGCGCGGTGGGAAAGCGCCGATCCCCTGGAATGACGAGGAATGACCCTTTCGAGGAGGACATCTGATACCATTCCTCGTTCAGAAAGGTCGGATCACTGGGGTTATTCCCGTCGATCGCGTCGAAGGGCGATCCTGCGTTCGTGAAGCCCTTCTTATAGATTGTAGCACTCGTTGCCCCATTAACGTTGCTCTTTCGGAGGTCAGCGTAGGAATAGACGGGCCCCCCAATGCTGTGGACGCGGAGGTTGCCACGCTGTAGGATCTCGCCGGGATAAGCGAACTCGTACTTCGTCGTTCCCACTCCACTGAAGGCTCCCTGGATCACGCGGACAACGCGGACAGCACCATCGATATAGCCATGGAAAGCGATGCAGCCCGATCCACCGTTCCGCATGTCCCATACGCCTTCCGTTTCCGCGGGGCTATCGACACGCCATTTGACCAGGTCAACCAAGTCCTGCCCCGTTGTAACAGTCGTCTCGCCGATAAACCACTTGTCAGCCGTCCATTGGCCGAGAAAATCCCAGCGATAACCAGTGTAGTCCATCGTGTTATCGCCATCGATGTCATAGGGTGATCCGATTATGGCACCGCAAGCGGCACTCGTCGGGACGCATCCACCGGTGTGAGACGTACCATCACCGACGGGATCGTAGTCGATGAGATCGGGGACAGACGAGGGCGCTCCGCTCGTTCTGCGATAGAGGTAGACACAGCCGGATTCACTGAACGGACCGGACTGTTCGGAGTCTGTGACCCGGATCCGGTACCGCTTCGAGCTGAACTCGGAACTCGGCCAAGAGGAATTGCTGACGTTGCAGCTTCCTGAACTTCCTAGCAGAAAGACAAGTTCGTCCTTGTCCGAGAATTCTCCGGACGCGGGGTTCTCTCCCGACAGCGTGTACTGAAACTCACAAGGGCCATTTGCATTCGGCGGAAGCCCAGGAATCTCGCCTCGGCAAAGGGAGTTCGGGAGATCTCTTGGATCGAGGATCTTGACAGGGCCCGGCGACAGGTTGTCGATCTGGTACGGAATCACCATCCAGGAGCCGTTCCGGTAGGCCCAGAGTTCGAGTTCAGAGACGTCGACGTTAGTATCGACCCACGCTGGGAAGAGACTGGAGCTGGCGCTGATCACCACAGGCTCTGTCTTTCTCTGAGAGAATGGGCCCGCTTCGGAATGTGCGCCTACGAGAGTCAAAACGAGAAGAAGAACTGGGAAAAGCTGCCAACCGGAAGCAGCGATACGGCGACACTGGGATGCGACGATGCGACGATGCGACGATGCGACGACGCGACGATCATTTGTTTCCTCCCCTCTGCTTAACGCACTTTGAATTCCACACAGAATCAGAATCTGTTGTCTACTGCGTTTCTGTCGGAATGTCAAGCAGTTGTGGCAGTTGTGGATGCGACGAATGAACTGTGTCGCTGTGCCGGCGTAACCCTTCGAGAGTCCGTGGGTTGCCCGGCCTGCCAGCACCACTGCGCGAACTCTCCCGGTCAGACATGTCTCTTGCGCGAGGTCCCTGATTCCAGATGCTTCGAGACGGTCCTCTACCCCAGCGTTGCATAAACTGACGCAGTTTTCTACGCTGCTTTTTCGAGTCCCGCCAGGTAGCCTTCAATCTGTGATTGTGCCGCATTGTTCGCGTTCATCGTCAGGGTGAGTGCGCCACGCGGCCGGGTGAGTCGG
>JAUZRX010000082.1 GCA_030949985.1 Acidobacteriota bacterium | reverse complement strand
TTCCCCACGCCCGTGGGGGTGTTTCCTTCGGCGACGCCTTGTCCTGCGCGTTGATGACGATCGTTGCTTTGCGCTTTGCCATGTCAGACCCCCGGCCTGCTCTGATGTGTCATGTGCGCCTGCGCCTTCGGCCGCGTGTGCTTGAGCGCGAGGATGTCGATCGTCAGCGCCGCGAAGGGCGACAGGCCCGGCACAAAGTCACTCGGCCTGCAGTGGCACTCGCGGGCCATCACCCCGAGCCCGACGAGCCCTGTCCGGTCTCGGACAAAGGGCGCACCTCCTCGACGGCCTCCTCGCTGAAACCCGCGATGCGGTACAGCTCCGTCATGGCGGCAAAGCGCGCCTCTGGGTCGAGCTCCTGCAGGGACTGCTCGCCCTCCGGCTGATCGGCCACGCTCTCATCCACCAGCCGCGGCGCGAGCGCGCACCGCCTGAGCGTCGCGTCAGCCTGGGCGAGCGACGCAAGCGCTGCCTGCATCGCCCTCGGGTCCGTCGGATCGATCTCGCCATCGTGCCCGGCGGACGTCGGCAGCACCGGCAAAGTACCCAGCACCGCCCACACGTCCGCCGCCGTTGGCACGCGGAACAACACCTCGACACCGTCTACATCTAGCGTCACCCTGCGCCGCTTGGCCATGTGTCCCCTCCTCGATTATCAGGTCGTCGCCGTTCCGTTCGTCTCGACGATCTGGAGTGCGCCATACGTCGCGTCATGCCGCGCGACGAAAGGCAGCGTCTGGCCGATCTTCTCGCTCTGCGTCAGCTCCTCGTCCACGTCACCGAGGAAGACGATTTCGTTGCACCGGATCGTGAGTTTGTTGCTGCCGCTGCCGGTGCACGTGATGAGCAGCGTGGCCGTGGCGCCAGACAGGAATTTGTTATAGAGCGTCGCGTCCTCCCACTCCTTATCAACCTGGCCGGTGATCTCGCGATTGCCGGCGCGCGTCGGCTCGGCGATGTACTGCGAGCCGAGGAAGCCGCGGTCGGTGCGGAGGTTGTTGTTCAGCGACACGGAAATACCCGTGACGTTCGTCGTTGCGCCGTCGATCTGGACAGAGATTTGCGACACCTTTACGATGTCGTTGTCGTAGTCCGGATAAGTCGGGCTGGCCGTTTTGGCGACGATCGTAGCCTTTTGGCCGATACCGCCGAAACGGATTTTCAGCTCTTCGCCGACCGACGCCTCAAATGCGAACTCGTTGATCTTGCCGCCGGTGATGAGCTTCGACTCGGCACCCGCCGGATCGAGACCCTTGTGCAGCTCGATGCTCAAGCCGTTCGCCGGCAGCGAGTCAGCCAGGCTGTGCGTGTGCGTGTACGGACCGGCGCCGGCGTCGGTGACAGACCCGAGGGCGTGCTTGAAGAGCTTGCCGATGCCGTCGTACACCGGCACAGGCTCGAGCGTCCACTCGCCGTATTCCAGCCCGTAGTGGATCGTCTCCGGGTCGGCGCGGCCGAGGTACGTGTGCGGATCACCCGGGTGCTTGTGCGTCACCGCGGAGCCGTCGTACACGCGGGCAAACTGGGCACGCGCGACGGCGGTCCCATAGGCGGCCTGCTCGCCCCATCCGGCAAAGATATCGTAAGGCATCAGTCATCCCCTTTCTTGCGCCCGGCGGGCCTCCGCGTGTCGGCCTCAGCCCACCGGCTGTCGCGCGCCAGCAGCTCTTCCGCGCGCTCGTCCTCGACCTCGATCGCGACTCCAGGCTCGAGGTAGCGCCCGTCCCACAGTCCGATTCTACCCTGTCCACTCCATACGATCCGCTTCATGGCGCCGTCCTGTTGTGCTCGTAGACCACCGTCACGAGCACGTCGATCACATTCAGCTCGGGGTGCCCATCGACACCCGCTTCCCACGGGTCGATCTCCGATACGTACAGATCGTCGATGTACCCGAGTCCGATATACTTTCCGTCCGTCTGCGTCTCGAGGATCGTCTCCACGTCGCCGGCGAGATCCTGTATCGCGTCACGGCCGGCATCGCCCTCAGAGCGCATCGCACAGCGCACGGTGAAATGCACCGTGCCGCGCTTGCGGTGCAGTGCCGCGACCTCCTTGCTCTCCGGGCCATCCCAGAAGACAAGCAGCGTCGGCATGTCCAGCTTCGCCGGATCGCCACGCAGGCCGCGCTGCACCGTCTGCACGGTCGTCGAGTAGCCTGCCGCGGTCGTGATCCCCTCCAGCGTCGAGGCGATCGCCGCCTCTATCTCCCGTCTCTTGGCGGCCATGTCCTCCTCCAGACTCGCATCGTCGATGTACCACTCACCCGTCGTCGTCGTACCGGCGAGCACGCCGGTTACGCGAAACTCCACGTCCACGCCGAGCGACTCGAAGCGCCCGGAGAGCTGCGCGTAGTCCGGCACGCTGTCGCCCGCGCCGATCGCAGCGAGCGTCTGCCAGTCTCCCGTGGAGGGGTTGCGCACCTGCAGCGCAAGACCCACAGCGCCCGACACGCGCCTCGCCCACACTGACGCCGTGTGGCTCTCCTCGTACCGCACAGACGGAACCTGGTACACGTACCCCGCCACCGCCGGGCCGTATACCCACTTGCCGGTCGAGGGGTCGATGAAAAGCGGCGTGCGCTCCACGCGCACGGACGCATACCCGCTGCCGGTGCGCGCTCCC
>JAUZRX010000081.1 GCA_030949985.1 Acidobacteriota bacterium | reverse complement strand
CTACTCGGCGATCCGTGACGACGAGTACTACATGGGTCCGGACCGGACCTACCAGTTGGAGCTGGAGGACAACACCTGGTGGTGCTTCGGTCGCCAGGAAGAGGTCGGCGACGGCAGCCTGTGCACCGGTGACTGCACCCGTTGGAAGGGCGACATCGGCAAGGACCACTTCGACAACGGCCTGCTCACCAACGCCTCGCTCGACAACACCTACCTCGGCTGCGCGGCGAACCTGCCGATCCGCACCCTGGTGCGCCAGGACCTTACCCTCGATTCGACCCGTCCCGACCAGGTGGTCAGCATCGATCCGCGGCCGGCTCCGGGCAGCCCGCTGCTGACCACCAACCGCAGCGAGTCGCAGGGGGTCTTCGAGGTCGCCGGCTACAAGGGCGCCTTCGCCCCGGGCCAGAACTGGGCCACCTGCTGGACCACGATGTCCCGCCTGGGCTACTTCACCACCTGTGATCCCATCGATCATCCGGAAGCCACGCCGGACGTCACCTCGAACCTGCGCTTTGCCGACAAGGCGCGTATCGAGTGGGACGGCGTCGCCTGCGAGTTCAACAACCGGGCCTACGACCTGTTGCGCTCGACGGACGCCGCGGATTTCAGCGCCGCGGTCCTCCTGGAGGACGACGATTTCGATCACCAGGCGGTCGATGCCGACCTTCCCGCGGCCGGCAGCGCCTACTTCTACCTCTCCCGCGGCCAGAACGACTGCGGTCCCGGGTCGCTGGGCGTGTCCTCCAGCGGAGCCGAACGCCTGGCTCCCTGAACGCCGACTGAACGCACCGAAGGAAAACCGTGGAAGGTGGGGGCCGGAATCGGCTCCCACCTTCCAAACCTGTTCACCGCAAAGATCTGTTCCTGAACTGGGAGTCGCTGATGATGTCCACGAGACGTGAGGTACTGCTCTTCGCCTGTTTGGGGGTCCTGACGGTCTTCGTCACGGGTCCGGTCACTCCCGCCACCGAAAGCGCGGTGGCCGATTCCGGGCCGGAAAGAGTGCTGGAGCTGGCTTTCGAGATCGCTTCCGCCATCGAGAACGACCCGAAGGACAGGGAAAAGGCCCAGTACTTCGTGGCCTACGATCTCGCGCAGACGGGTGACCTGGCCCTGGCTCGCCGCTACGCGGAAAAGATCAGCGGCTGGCGCAAGGGCGTCGCCCTGGCCGAGTTCGCTCGTGACGCCGCCAGGCAGGGGAAGAAAGAACTGGCCCGTGAACTGATCCGCGAGGCCCGGCGGGTCGAGGCGGTCACACGGGGCTGGCAGCGCCCCCGGATCGCCGCCTACATCGCCACCGCGGAGGCGGAACTGGGTGATGCCGAGGGAGCGAAAGAGGTGCTCGTCCGCCTGGCCGAGGAAGACAGCCAGTACCTGGGGCGGGCCGTGGCGGCCTCCGCCGCGGCTCTCGTGCGGCGCGGAGAGATCGAGCAGGCCCTGGCCGAACTCGACACCCTGGCCGACTCCAGGGACATCTACGACACCTGGTGGCGCACCATGGGCCTGATCGACATCGCCGGCAACGAGGAGCTGCCGGAGAAGACGCGGGACCTCGCCGCCCGCCGCGCTCTCGAGTCGACGGCAACCATCGCGGGCTGGAAGCGGGTCGAGGCGCTGCTCGCCCTGGCGCCGATCTTCAGGCAGATGGGGCGGACGCCGCAGGTCCAGGAGGTCCTCGACAGGGCGCTGGAACGCGTCCAGGGAATTCCCCCGACCTCGCCGGTCAGAACGCGTTTGATGGGCCGGCTTGCGCGGGCGCTGGGCCGCGCCGGGCGGCGGGAAGAGGCTATCGACCTGCTCGAGCGCGCCCACGGGCTGTGCGCCCGGACCATGAAGGTGGAACGCCCGGGCATCCTGGCCGCCCTGGCGGCGGTCAACCACGATCTCGGTCGCCGCCGGCAGGCCCGGGCCCTGTTCATCGAAGCGCTCGACGCGGCCGCCGAGCTGGTCAACGGGCGTCCGAGGGCGCTGGCCGCCGTGGCCATTTGCGGCGAGCTGGGCCGCCATGCCATTGGAGCCGACGCCGAGATCCTCGCCCGCCTGCAAGCGCTGCGCGCAGGCCTCAAGGCGCCCTGGTAACCCCTTGAGGTCGATGCGGAGGAGTCTGCGGTGAAGAACGGCTGGTGCCGGCGGTCGCTGCCGGCGGTGATCCTGCTGTGGCTCTGTTGGGTGGGCCTGTCCAGCGGACAGGGCGCGTCCAACGGTGGTATTCGGGGCCTGGTCTACGATGCCGACTTCGATGTTCCCCTGGCCGGCGTGAGGGTGGAGATCGCCGGAACCCGGCACACGGCGCTGACATCGGATGCCGGCAACTTCGTGCTCGAGCAGCTCCCGCCGGGGAAGTACACGGTCGTTTGTTCGAAGGCCGGCTATCAGCGCCGGGTCATCGCGGACGTGGCGGTGTCGCCCGGCCGGCTGAGCGAGTTGCGGGTGGAGCTTTCGATCGCCGTGCTGGAGATGGACGAGCTGGTGGTCACGGGAGACGACTTCCTCTCCGGCACGGAGGTCGATTTGCTCGAGATCCGCGCTTCGGCGGTCACCCTGCAGGACGCGATCTCCTCCGAGCTGTTCAAGAAGGCCGATGCCTCCGATGTCGCGGGGGCGATCAAGATGGTGGTCGGAGCCTCGGTGGTCGACGGCAAGTACGCCACCGTCCGGGGACTGAGTGACCGCTATACCGGCACCACGCTCAACGGGATCCGGGTGCCCAGCGCCGACCCCCGCAAACGGGCGGTTCAGCTCGACGTCTTCCCCACCGGCACGGTGGAGAGCATCACCGTGACCAAGACCTTCACCCCCGATCTGCAGGGGGATTTCACTGGTGGAGGCGTCGACGTCCGCACCAAGTCGATCCCCGAGAACTACCTTCTCTCCACCTCGGTGGCGGTGGAGTACGACGACCTGGCCACGGGCAACGGCGAGTTCCTCACCTACCGCGGCGGCGGAGTCGATCCCACCGGTTTCGGCGGGTCCGACCGCTCGATGCCCGATGTGGGCCGGGTGGAACTGACCAAGTCCTTCAGCGCGATCCGCTATCGCCCGCGGGTGCTGCCCGCGGATCTCGAGGCGGCGTTGGCCTACGACAAGCTGACGCGGATGTTCGTGCCGGTGATGGGAACCAGCCGCAAGACGGCTCCGGCCAACGGAAGCTTCTCCCTGGTCTCCGGCAACAAGTACTCCATCGGGGCTTGGGGCCGGATCGGCGTGCTCGGCGCGTTGAGTTATTCGCACAAGTACCATTACTACGACGATGGCATCAACAACAAGGTCGGTGTCAGCGGCAGCGACGGGGCGATCACCCTGCTCCGTCCGCGTACCGACAGCAAGGGCACCGACGAATTGCTGATCGGCGGGCTGGGGGCGCTGGTCTTCCAGCCCAACGACGACCACGAGTTCACGTTGCGCTTCGTCGGCAACCAGTCGGCCAGCGACGAGGCCCGCTTCCAGGTCAGCGACGACGGGAGTTCGGTCGAGCAGATCAACGTCATCCAGAATCAATCTCTGCGCTACGTCGAGCGCACGGTCGCGTCGCTTCAACTGCAAGGCAAGCATGATTTCGAAGGTTGGCCCGTGGGCGACGGCCTCCACCTGGACTGGAGCGTGGCGTCGAACCTGACCCGGCAGAAAGAACCCGATGTCCGCTTCTTCCGCAATCTCTTCACCTACTTCACCGAGCGTGGTTTCGGAGTCGCGCAATTTCGCACGTCGGGCGTCTCGCCTTCGTCCAGCACACGCAGAATCTTCCGGGAGATCGAAGAAACCGGCATGGTCTACGCCGCCAACGCCGAACTCCCGCTGCGGGTCCTCGGCGACCGGGAGGCCAGGCTCAAGGGTGGCTTCTACTTCGAAGACGACGACCGGACCTACGAGCAGGAATCGTTCTTCTACGACTTTCCCAGCCGGCAGTGTTGCCGCAACCCGGAGCGTATCGAAAACAGGAGCCGCTTCAGTTGGATCACCGAAGATCCCGCAGCGCTCTGGAGCGATGTCTTTCTCGACGCCGATCGCATCGGACTGGCGCCCAACGTCGACTCGCCCCACGTGGCGGACAACCAGCTCCTGTGGACCCTCACGCCGCTCAACCAGGACGTGGACTACGTCGGCAGGCAACGGATCGGCGCGTTCTACCTGATGGCCGAATGGCCGCTGTTGCCGTCGCTCAAGCTGGTTGCCGGCGGCCGCTGGGAGAGGACGGAACTGGGGGTGATTCCCGCCGGGCCGGCCGGGCGGGTGGAGATCATCGAGGTCAGGCCCGAGTCCGGCGATCGCGGCATCGTGGAGGTGCCCGAGGAAGAAGGTGTGGCGCGGATCGACGACCGATCCGTCCTCCCCTCGGTGGGGCTGATCTGGGAACTCCGTGACGGCATGCAGGTGCGCGCCTCCTGGTCCCGCACCCTGGCCCGTCCGACCCTCCGTGAACTGGCTCCCGTCGCCACCGAGGAGTTCCTCTTCGGTGACGAGTTCGTGGGCAATCCCCGGCTGGAGATGTCGAAAATCACCAACTGGGACCTGCGCTGGGAGTGGTTCCGCCGGCCGGGAGAGGTGCTCGCCCTGAGTGTTTTCCGGAAGAAGATCGACAAGCCCATCGAATATCTCAACTTCGGAGCCGCCGGACGGAGTTTCACCCAGCCGGTGAATTTCGATACCGGAAGGATTCTCGGCGTGGAGGCCGAGGCCAGGGCGCCGCTGGATCGGTTCGGCCGCCGGCTGAGGCATTTCACCGTCAGCGCGAATTACACGTGGCTCGATTCCGAGGTCGATATTCCCGGCTTCGAGCAGGAAGCGCTGGCGGCCTTCGCCCTCGGCCGGGACCGCCGGGCCCTCGCCGGGCAACCGGCGTCGATCGCCAATTTCAATCTCAGCTACGACAACGAGGACACGGGGCTCAGCGCCAGCGTCTTCTACAACCGGGTCGGCGAACGGCTTCGAGCCGGGGCGGCGGTCGGTGACGTGGAGACCGGAGGCGTTCCGGACGCCCTCGAGGCGCCGTTCTCGTCCCTCAACGTCAAGGTCAGCCAGAAGCTGGGCGCCGTCACCAGCTTGAGCTTGAGCGCCAAGAATCTGCTCGCCGACGACAAGCAGGTGGTCTACCGCACCCCGGAGGGAGCCGAGGCCATCAAGAGCCTCGTACCCACCGCCAGGCGCTACAAGATCGCCTTGCGCTGGAGCTGGTGACGGGGTCGACGGTCGGCGTCCCGCGAGCGGGGAGCGCGGCCATGGCCGGTTAAGAACTTTGTCACCCCGGGGCAACCCGGGTGTCACAAGCGCAGGAGAACAATGAAGCCATGAATATCCGTGATCGCATCGCCATCCTGGTCACCGCGGCCCTGGTTCCCGCGGCCGCCGCCGCTCCCCCGGCGGACGGCGGCCGGACCACCGACCTCGAAGAGACCCGGGCGCGGCTGGCCAAGTGGGTCGAGACCCAGCAGGTCATCGCCCGGGAGAAACGCGACTGGAAGCTCGGCAAGGAGGTGCTCACCGAGCGGATCTCCATTCTCGAGCGGCAGATCGCCGCCCTCGATCAGAAAATCGAGGAGGCCGAGAAGGACCTGGCGGAGGTGGCCGGGAAGGAAAGGGAACTCGCCGCCAGGGAGCGGGAACTCGACCGGGCTTCGGTGACCCTCGCCCGGCGGATCCCGGCCCTCGAAAAGGCCACACGCGCCCTGCTCGACCGGCTGCCCGATCCCCTGCGGGAAAAGGTTTCGGTACTCAGCCGCCGGCTGCCCCGGCCCGGCGGTGCGCGGGAACTCTCCCCGGCCGAGCGCTACCAGAACGTGATCGGAATCCTGAACGAAGTGAACAAGTTCCAGCGGGAGATCAACCTCGTCAGTGAGATCCGGGAACTGCCATCCGGCAAGCGAGCGGAGGTACAGACGGTGTACGCGGGTCTCGGGCAGGCGTGGTACGTCACGCGCGACGGCAGTCACGCGGGGCTCGGCCGGAGCGGCCCCGATGGGTGGCGCTGGATCGCCGCCGACCCGATCGCACCGCAGGTCACTCGCCTGGTGAAGATTCTCGAAAACGAAGAGGCGCCGGCCTACGTGCCGTTGCCGGTGACCATCGTAGACGAGGAAAGGCCATGAGCAGGATCCGTCTTCGCTGGAGGCCGCTGCTGGCCTCGGCCCTGCTGCTGGCGCCCTGCGCCGGATGGGCGGTGGGGCAATCGGAATTCGCCGGAACCCGCGCATCGGTGGAAAAAGACCTCGCGGCCAGTCTTCGGCAACTCTCCGAGTTGCAGGCGCGCATCGCCGCGGAGAAGCTGCCGCTCAGCCGACGGCTCAGAAGCCTCGAGTCGCAGCTCGCCTCCCGCGAGGCCCGCCTCGACGAGCGGGTCCGTGCGGTGGACAAGCGTCGGCTGGAGTTGAGCAACCGCCAGGCCCGGCTCGAAGCCCGCCACGCCGAGGAGACCTACCTGGGGAACCTGCTCGACGAGTACGTCCGTAATTTCGAGACGCGGGTGCACATCACCGAGCTGCAGCGCTTCCGCCCCCTGATCGAGGCGGCCCGCAACGCCCCCGAGAACCAGCAGCTTGCCGCGGACCAGGTTTACGCCCGGCAGCTCGAGCTGGTCGAGGCCCGCCTCACCCGCCTGGAGGAGGCGCTCGCCGGCACCCGATTTGCGGGTCGTGCCGTCGCCGCCGACGGCACGGTCGAGGACGTCGATTTCGCGCTGCTGGGACCGATCGCCCTCTTCCGCACCCGGGATGGCGCCGCGGCGGGCCTCGCCGAACAGCAACTCGGCTCTCTCGAACCGTCGATGACGATCTTCGGCGATCCCGTGCTGCAGGCGGAGGCCGCGAAGGTGGTGGAGACGGGCGAGGGACTGCTGCCGCTCGATCCGACCCTGGGCAACGCCGACAAGATGAAGGCCGCCGGCGATACGCCACTCGAGCACATCGAAAAGGGCGGCCCGGTGATGGTGCCGATGCTGCTGATGGCCGCGGCCGCGCTGCTCGTCGCCCTGCTCAAGTGGTTCCAGTTGGCCCGTATCCGCAACCCGTCGAAGAAACGGGTCAACAGCCTGCTCGACGCGGTCCGCCGGCGGGACCTGGACGGCGCCATGGCCAGGCTCGAGGCGATCCCCGGCCCCACGGGAGAGATGCTGCGGGTGGGAGTCGAGCACGCCGCGGAGCCGCGGGAACTGGTCGAGGAGGTGATGTACGAAAAGATGCTGGATACCCGGCTGCGCCTCCAGCGCTTTCTCTGGTTCATCGCGATCTGCGCCGCGGCGGCGCCCCTGCTCGGCCTCCTCGGCACGGTCACCGGCATCATCAACACTTTCAAGCTGATCACCGTCTACGGCACGGGAGACGCGAAGACCCTCTCCTCCGGCATTTCCGAGGCGCTGATCACCACCGAGTTCGGGCTGATCGTGGCCATCCCCTCGCTGCTGTTCCACGCCTACCTGTCCCGCCGCGCCCGGCGTTTCGTCGATGGCATGGAAAAGACGGCGATCTCGTTCGTCAATCGTCTTTCGCTCGCTTCGGCCGGGCGGGACGCGGCGGCCGCCGAGCAGGGTTGAGATGTTCCAGGGGCTGTTCGAGCAGGCATGGGGTATCTGGCGCGCCGGGGGCTGGTGGATGATCCCCCTGGCGGCCAACGCCCTGGTGCTGTTCGCTCTCGGCATTCACATCTGGATTTCCCTCAAGTCCCGGGGTGTTCCGCGGGTCTCCGAACGGGTCTGGCGCGAGTGGATCACCCGGCCGGAAAAGCGGCGGGGGCGCCTGGGTGAAGTGATGGACTTCGCGCTGGCCGCGACGAGTATCGAAGACCTCCTCGATCGCTTCGGAGAGGTGCAGCTGTCGCGGCTCGCGCCCTTCGAGCGAGATTTGCGTTTCATGAAGCGCTGCGTGAGTTCAGCCCCCCTGTTGGGACTGCTGGGCACGGTGACCGGCATGCTGACCACCTTCGCCGCCCTCGCCTCGGGATCGGGCGGAGAGAAGACGATGAGCATGATCGCCGGGGGGATCTCGGAAGCGCTGATCACCACCGAGACCGGGCTCGTGATCGCGTTGCCGGGCCTCTTTCTCCAGTACCACCTGGGCCGGGAGAAGGAGCGTTACGAGGCCTTTCTCGCCCGTGTCGAGACCGTCTGTGTGCAGCATGTCTTCCACCGGCAGCGCGGGGGCCGATCCGCGGGGAAGGAGAGTGCGCTATGAGCCGTTTTCGCAAGCTCGGGAGTGGAGACGAAGAGTCGACGGGGATCGACATGTCGCCCCTGATCGACTGCGTGTTCATTCTGCTGATCTTCTTCATCGTGACCACCACCTTCATCGACGAGACGGGAGTCGAAGTGGACAAACCCCAGGCCGCGTCCTCGGTGCAGCTCGAGAAGAACTCCGTCCTGCTGGCGGTGACCGGTGAGGGGCAGGTGGTCTACGGCGGCCGGCAGATCGGCGTGGCCGGCGTCCAGCCGCTGGTCAAGCGGATGCTGCAGAAGGAAGAGGTGCCGGTGATCGTGCAGGCCGACGGCCAGGCGCGGGCCTCGCTGATGGTGCGGGTCATCGACGAGGCCAAGATGGCCGGGGCGCAGAAGGTCAGCATCGCCACACAGCGGCGAGTCGACTAGGGAGAGACGCGATGACCCTCGAGCCGAAGATCCATCCCCTGCTCTGGATGTTGCAGAAAGCGCTGGTGGTGGTCGGCGCGCTGGCCTGTACCCTCGGGCTCTTCGTGCTGCTGCCGTTGATGCAGGCCATCGGGTCGCCCGCACCGGCGGACCTGGTGCTCGAGCCGGTGGATGTGGCCGACTTCAACCCGCCGCCACCGCCGCCGCCCGTGGAGGAGAAAGTGGAAGAGGAGCCCGAGGAGGAGCCGCCGCCGCAGCTCGAGGAGCAGGCGGCGCCCCTCGACCTGGCCCAGCTCGAACTGGCCCTCAACCCGAATCCGGTGGGGGGGGCCTTCGGCGACTTTGTCGTGGATATCGCGGCCCAGCTGACGGCGGGGCGGCGTGAAGAGGCGATCGACGAGGTCTTCTCGCTGGACGACCTGGATCAGAAGCCGTCCCTCATCTTCCAGCGTATGCCGCGCTACCCCCAGGAACTGCGGAAGAAGGGCAAGACCGGCACGGTCTTCGTGGTCTTCCTCGTCGATCAGAACGGGAAAGTGAAGAATCCCAAGGTCGAGAAGTCTTCCGACCCGCTCTTCGAGAAGCCGGCCCTCGAGGCCGTCAAACAGTGGAAATTCGAACCCGGTACCCGCAATGGACGCGCGGTGCCCTTCAAGTTGCGCATCCCGATCCGCTTCAACGCCGGATGACGGCGCGCCGAGGCTTACTCATGTTCAGACGATTTGCCATGTTGCCGCTGCTGGCCCTGACGGTCGCGTCGGTCGGGGCGTCGGGTCTCGCTGTCGCCGGGGAGGCCGGCGGGAGCGTCGGCGATCTGGGCATCTGGGACAGCGAATCCTGGCGTCGCAGTTTCACGGGAAGCTACGGCGTCAACGCCGAGATCGAGCCGCGTCTGAGCGCCACCGACCAGGCCACGCTGCAGGAGCTGCTCCCCCTGGTCTCGGGGGACGACACCGCCGCGGCCAAGGCGGCGGTGGAAGCGGTGATCACGCCGGAGAGCAGCGCGGTCTTCGATTTTCTCCTGGGCAATCTTCACTACCAGGACGGTGAGCTCGAGCCGGCGGCCGCGAGCTATTCGGCGGCCATCGTCAAGTTTCCGAGTTTTCGCAGGGCGCACCGTCAACTCGGACAGATCTACGTTCGGCTGGGGAAGTTCGCCGAGGCCCTGGAGCCCCTGAGCCGCGCGATCGAGCTCGGTGCCGCGGACGGCGTGACCTATGGCCTGCTCGGCTACGCCTACTCCCAGACGGGCCGGCACATCGCCGCCGAGTCGGCCTACCGCACCGCCATGCTGCTCGATCCGACCACCGAGGACTGGAAGATCGGGCTGACCCACAGCGTGCTGCGCCAGGAAAAGTACGCCGAGGCGGTGAGCCTCTGCCGGGAGTTGATCGAACGTTCCCCGGACCGGGCGGACTTCTGGCTGATGCAGGCCAATGCCTGGATCGGGCTCGGCAAACCGCTCCGAGCGGCGGAGAACTACGAGATCGTCAGCCGGATGGGGAAGGCCACGGTCGACAGCGAGCGCATCCTGGGAGATATCTACGTCAACCAGGAACTCTGGGATCTGGCGGCGGGGGCTTATCGCCGGGCCCTCGAACTGGACCCGGAGCAGGATGTTTCGGTACCGCTCCGCTGGTGCCGGATTCTCGCGCAGCGGGGCGCGTTCGCCCAGGCCGGCTCCCTGCTCGAAGAGATCTCGCGGGTCTACGAGGGTCGACTGGACGACGCCTCCCGCCGGGAAGTGCTCAAGGTGCAGGCCCGGGTGGCGATGGCGTCGGGCGAGAAGGGCGAGCGGGTGGTGCGCGTGCTCGAGGAGATCGTCGACCTCGATCCCCTCGACGGCGATGCGCTGATCCTGCTGGGCAATCACTTCGCCCGGGCCGGCCAGCCGCAGCGCGCCATCCTCTACTACGAGCGGGCGGAAGCGCTGGAAGACTACGAAGCCGTGGCGCGGGTGCGGCACGCCCAGGTCCTGGTGGGGCAGTCGCGCTACGCGGAAGCCGTACCGTTGCTCGAGCGGGCCCAGGAAATACGCCCCCGGGAAGACGTGGGGCGCTACCTCGACCAGGTTCAGCGGGTCGCCCGCCGCGGCACCTGAGGCGCCCCGGCCCGCCACGCGTGGGCGATAGCGCCTCGACCGCGGCTCCGCCGGAAGCGGTTTTCAGGCTTGTGACCCCCCCGTCACGCGGTTGGTAGGAGCCCGTCCTATCCTCGGAACGAACACTGGGAGGGACGCACCATGGCGACCTACGGCCGGCAAAACATGCTCTTCAGCCTCTATCTCCAGGATCTCCGTGGCTGCCCGAGAGTCGATCGCGACGGCGAGAAGGAACTGGCCCGCCGCGCCCAGCAGGGTGACGACGAGGCCCTGGCGACGCTGGTCTCGGCGAACCTTCCCTTCGTCGTGAGCCTCTCGCGCTTCTACAGCCGCCGGGGTGTGTCGAGCCTCGACCTGATCAACGAGGGCAACCTGGCCCTGATGGAAGCCGCGCTGCGCTACGATCCGGAGCGGGGAACGACCTTCTTGACGTATGCCGTCTGGTGGATCCGCAAGGCCATGTTGCGGGTGCTGCGGGACCATCCCCTGGTCCGGACCCCGGAGTACCGCCACCGGATCGAACGCAAGGTACGGGAGATCCGGCGTGAGATGACCGCCGCTCTCGGCCGGACTCCCACCGACGAGGAACTGATCGAGCGGACCGAACTCACCTGGCGGGAGGTCGAGCAGGCGGAACAGACCCAGGGCCATGGCGAGTTGTCTCTCTCCGGCCGCTGGGAGGACGAGGACGGCCCCTCGATGGAGGATCGCCTGGTCGACGAGGAGCGGCCCGATGCCGAGCAGCAGGTACTGCTGCGCGAGAGAATGGCGCGGCTCGATCGGGCGATCGGCAGGCTTCCCTCCAAGGAGCGGTTCATTCTCCAGCATCGCTACGGACTGGGCGGAGCGCAGGTGATGACGCTGGAGGAGATCGGGCGATGCCTGGGCTGTTCCCGGGAACGGGTCCGCCAGATCGAGATGCAGACCCGCGCCCGCCTCCGGCGACTCCTGAGTCCCGCCCCGCGCCCGGCGGCGCCGTCCTGCGGCCGGCGGAACCGGCCCGGGGGCGTGTTTGCCAAGCACCGGGCAATCTTGTAGCTTCACGTCCATCTCCGGGGGCCCGGGGCCCGACGACCCGACAGAGGTGAGACGATGAGCAACTTACTCCAGGGTAAGCAAGGGATCGTTTTTGGCGTGGCCAACGAGCGGTCCTATGGCTGGCACATCGCCAAGGCGCTGATCGACCACGGGGCGCACTGCGCTTTCGGCGTGTTTCCGGGGGAGAAAATGGAAGCCCGGGCGCGGCTGGCGATCGAGGCCCTCGAGCTGAAGGAAGAGTGGATCCACCCCTGCGACTGTTCGCAGCCCGGCAACCTCCAGGCGATCTTCGAGGCCTACCGGAAGGACCACGAGCGTCTCGATTTTGTCATTCACTCGATCGCCTTCGCCGACAAGGACTATCTTCGGCCCGGCAACTTCATCGACACGCCGCGTGAGAGTTTCCTGCAGGCGATGGACGTGTCGGTGTTCTCGCTGGTGTCCATGGCCCGCCATGCCCGCGAACAGATGAAGGCCGGCGGTGGCGGGTCGATCCTGGCCATGACCTACCTGGGCGCCCAGCGCGCCGTTCCCGGGTACAACGCCATGGGCGTGGCCAAGGCGGCCCTCGAAAGCAGCGTGCGCTACCTGGCGCAGGACCTGGGGCCCGACAACATCCGGGTCAACAGCATTTCCGGCGGCCCCCTGCGCACGCTGGCCTCCTCGGCGATCAAGGGGTTTCGCAACATGCTCAACCACGACGCCCGGCGCTCGCCCCTGCAGCGCAACGTGCGGGGAGAAGAGGTGGGGGGCGCGGCCGTGTACCTGGTCTCCGACCTGGCCTCCGGCGTGACCGGTGAGAACCATTTCGTCGATTGCGGCGCCAACTTCGTCGGCTTCTGATCGGCGCGGGCGCTACGCGTCCGCCATCCGGATCCACTGCAGCAGGGTCTTGAAACTCGGCGGCTTGCCGTACATCAGCAGCCCGATGCGGAAAACCTTGGCCGCCATCCTGAGCGCCACGTAGACACCGCCGATGCCCACCAGCACCGAGAGCAGCACCTGCCACAGGGGCGGGGGAGCCGTGGAAGCCATGCGGATCAGGATCACGAAGGTGTTGATCGGCGGGATGAAGCTGAGCGTCGTGGCGAAGACGGAGTTGGGATCCCGGCTGATGGGCATCCACAGCAGCCAGGGAATCATCACGATCAGCATCACGGGCGTCATCAGGGATTGGGCTTCCCGCAACTCGTTGACCGCCGCCCCGATGGCTCCCATCAGCGCGGCGAGGGTCGAGTAGGCGATGAAGTAGAAGATGATCAGGAAGACGAAGAGCAGGGGATCGATCAGGCCCAGCACCGCGAAGGCGGAGAGGCCGAAAATGCCCATGCCGGCATAGATCAGCAGCATCAACAGGCCGACGCCCATCTGGCCGAGAATCTTGCCGCTCATCAGTTCCATGGGTGAGACCGCCGAGAGCAGCACCTCCACCACGCGGTTGGACTTCTCCTCGATGGTGGAGGTCAGCAGGCCCTGGCTGCCGGTCATCACGGAGATCAACAGCAGTCCCATGAAGCCCATGGGCACCAGGATGTTGAGCACCTCGTTGGACGTCTTCTCGCCCGAGGCGGTGACCGCGGTGGCGGCGACCCGCTCGACGCGGGTCAGCCGGTTGATCAACTCCGGGTCCATCCCGTGGGTTTCGATGCGGGCCTCGATGATCGAGCGCCGGAGGCCGGAACGGATCTCGTCGACGATCCGGTCGTCGAGTTTGCTCCGCACGAAGATCCGGTAGGAGCCGAATGCTCCGTCGGCATTCTCGCGGATGACATGATCGTCGAGGATCACCAGGGCCAGTCGGCGCACGGCGCCCGGGGTGTCGGTCAGCAGGGCCTGCTTTTCCTGTTCCACGTCCGTGCTGCGGGGGTCGAGCGGGGTGACGTGGAACAGGGGCACCTCGCCGAGACTCTTTTGGACCGCCTGGTCGATGGCCTCCCCGACGGCGTCGTTTTCGGCCATTCGGGCGCGGTCGGCGAGTTCGTCAGCGACGGCGGCGGTCTCTTCGCTGCGGCGGGCGGCGATGGCCTCCGGCGCGAGATAGTCGCCCAGGCCCGGCACGACGGCGCCTGTGGGGTCGATCACCGCCACCTCGCCTTCGACGCCGGGGGCCTCTTCGTTGATCAGGAGCGGCATCACCACGACCATCGTCAACACGATCACCGGCACCACGAGCACGCCGATCAGAAAGCCCTTGGTCAGCACGGTGGCGATGAATTCCCGGCGGGCGATGCAGAGAACGCGCGAGATCTTCATCGGACACCTCCCCGGTCCGGGTCCTGCAGGGCGGCGCGAAGGGTCCGCGCCCGCTCATCGGAGGCATGGCGGTCACCGGTGACGATCTCGATGAAGATTTCCTCGAGGGTGGGCCGGTGGATCTCCACCCGGGCCACCGGCAGCGTCCCGGCGATGGCGGCGATGGCGGCGGAGGGGTCGGTGCCCTCCGTCAGCCCGATCTCCACGCCCTGGGGAGAGGGCTTTACCCGCTCGACACAGGACAGTTCCTGTACCGGCGCCAGGTCGGCGTCGGCCTCGAGCGGCTCGAGGATCAGCGCGCGGGGATCGAACCGCCTGCGGATCTCTTCCAGGGGCGCGTCGAGCACCTTGCGGCCGTTGTTGATCATCACGATGTTCTCGCAGAGTTGTTCGGCCTGCTGCATCACGTGGGTCGAGAAGATGACCGTCGCGCCCCGTCGGTGTTGCTCGAGCACCAGGTCGCGCAGCAGGCGCATGTTCACCGGGTCGAGGCCGCTGAAGGGCTCGTCGAGGATCAGCAGGTCCGGCTCGTGGATGATCGAGGAAAGGAGCTGGATCTTCTGCTGCATGCCCTTGGAGAGTTCTTCGCACTTCTTTTTCGCCACGTCCTCCAGGCCCACCCGCTCGAGCCAGCCCATGATCCGCCGGCGCAGGTCCCGCCGGGGCGCGTTCTTGAGCTGGGCGATGAACTCGAGGAAGGCCGCGACCTTCATTTTCTTGTACACGCCGCGCTCTTCGGGCAGGTAGCCGATGCGGTCCTTGGCCTCGAGGGCCGAGGGGCGGCCGAGCACGGTCAGGCGACCGCGGTCGGCGAAGAGAATCGACATGATCATGCGGATCGTGGTGGTCTTGCCCGCGCCGTTGGGG
This sequence comes from Acidobacteriota bacterium, assembly GCA_030949985.1. Lineage (NCBI taxonomy): Bacteria > Pseudomonadati > Acidobacteriota > Acidobacteriota bacterium. Next base: position 51,341 of record JAUZRX010000081.1, on the reverse strand, counting down.
CCGATGAAGCCGTAGAGCCGGCCCTGGGGAACCACCAGGTCGAAGTCGTCCACCGCTACCTTCTCGCCGAAGGTCTTGCGGATGCCTTCCAGCAGGATTGCCTCTTGCACCTGGGCTTCTCCTCTTCGCGGCGGGTCGGGCCCGCCGACTCGCGTCTGCATCATACCCGCCCGATACGCTTCACATCGCGCGGCCTTGCAGGTCGCGCCGCGGGCCGCGCCAGCGGTCGGCGGGCGGCGCTCAGCGGTCGGGGGAGGGCGGTTCCACACCCGGCAGGGGGCCCACGGTGACTTCCCGGAAGGCCCGGCCGAAAACCTCCTCCACCCGCGCGTGGAAGCTGCGCCGGTCTTCGTAGTCGGCGGGGTCGATGGGGGGCTCGATCCGGTAGGGAACCGCCTGGTCGTAGTGGTAGGTCCACTCCGCCTCGTTGACCACGCGCTCGGTGCGGTGGGTGGCGATGACCTGGATCGGCAACCCGCGGGAGAAGGCATAGTGGATCATGCCTCCCTTCAGCGGCAGGGGCTGCTCGCTCCGGTTGCGGGTTCCCTCCGGATAGACGATCAGGCCGTTGAGGGGGCAGAGGTCGAACTCCCGGTCGAGCCACTCGAAGAACGCGCGCACCCCCCGCCGCTTGTCCCTGCGGAAGAACCACGTCGAGCGGTCGGTACGGGTGGTCAGCCAGGTCAGGGGGAAGGCCACCCCCATCCCCGCCCGGGAAAGGGTCGCCCCCAGCCCCCGGGTGATTTCCTTGTGCAGGAAGAGATCGGCGAAGCTGCGATGGGGAAAGAAGTAGAGGCAGCGCCGGTCGGTCAGCAGCTCGGCGCCCTCGAGGGGCACCAGCCGGGCGCCGATCCGCCGGGTCAGGGACTGGGCCCAGACCCGGGTGAGCTTCTCGTTGACGGGCACCGGCCGGCGCCAGGTCAGCACGGCCCGCAGCGGGTCGTACCAGCCGAGCAACATGGCGTGGCCCAGCAGGCGGATGCGGGATTTCATGGCTCTCGTCGGGTGGCGGCGTCCTGCCGCTGCAGCCAGGCATTGTAAACCGCGAGGGCCACCGTACTGACCAGGGCCAGGGCGGCGAAGGCGAGCCACATCACGCCGGGGCGGTCGATACCCTTGGGGCCGAAGTACTGGTACATCACTCCCGACAGCAGGCCGCCGAAGAGATTGCCCAGGGCCACGCACCAGTAGAAGTAGCCCATGTAGAGTCCCACCTTGTCCGGCGGGGCGATGCGCCCGGCATACTCCTTGCTTTTCGGCGAGGCCAGCATTTCGCCCACGGAGAAGACCAGCACGCCGACGACGATCCAGAAGCCGCCCGCGCCGCCGAGGTAGACCAGGAAGGAAATCGCCGTGATCAGCACACCGCTGATGATGGTGGTGAACGGCCGGAGGTTGCGCGCCAGGTAAGAGATGGCCACCTGGCCGAGGATGATGCCCAGGGCGTTGAGGTTGATCAGGTGCTCGGGCTTGATCTGTCCGTGTTCGAGCACGCCCCGGGCCCAGGTGCTCGAGTCGATGCCGAGGGAGAGGAAGAAGTCGTTGTGGAAGGCTTCCATGATCCACCGGCCGAGGGGGCCGAAGGCGCCCACCAGGTCGGAGGTGTCCACGTAGTCACGGATGTACTCGGGGAGGGTCATGAAGATCTGGTTGAAGGAGGTCCAGAACCCGGCCATCAGCAGCAGGAAGACCAGGTAGCGTCCTTCGCCGACCTCCATCGGGCGGGTCAACGGGCCGCCGCCGCCGATCCCCCGGGCGCGCAACAGGGCGTCCCAGCCCAGGTTGAGCAGCAGCCACGCCGCGGCCAGGCCGAGGAAGGTGCCCGGCTCGAGCCACTTGGCTCCGAGCACCAGGATCAGCATCTCTCCGGCCACCAGCAGAAAGAAGCGGAAGTTGCCGATCACCGCGATCATGTCGGCGACCACCCGGCCCAGGCTGTGATGGCCGGCGCCCGCCTGGCGGCCCTCCGGCTCGCGGTAGAAGAGCAGGCAGGTCAGCCCCAGCAGGACGATCCATCCCGCCGAGGCGTAGAAGACGTAGCGCCAGCTCCAGCCCCGCACGACGCCCGCCGCGATGGGCCCGAGAAAACCGCCGATGTTCACCATCATGTAGAAGATGCCGAAGCCGAGGGTGCCCGTGGTGGCGTCGGTGGTGCGTGCCACGGTGCCGATGACCACGGGCTTGAACATCCCGTGGCCGATGGCCACGAGCATGTAGACCGCGAAAAACGTCCAGAAGGTGCGGGGATGGCCCAGCAGCAGGTAGGCCGGGATCATCACCGCGCAGGAGGCGAGGAACATCCGCCGGTAGCCGTAGCGGTCGGCCAGCGCGCCGAAGAAGGCCGGGAAGAGGTAGAGGAAGAAGGTCACCAGGGCCTGGATCACGCCCCGGTCCTGGGAGCTCAGGCCCAGCCCCCCGTCGGCCACGGCTCCGGTGAGGTAGAGCGAGGAGACGGCGTAGAAGCCGTACCAACCCATGCGCTCGAAGATCTCCATGGTGTTGGCGGCCCAAAAGGCCCGGGGAAATCGTTTCCAGATCGACGGGGAAGAGGTGCTCACGGGCGCTCCTTGGAGTCGGGCCAGCCTACAGCAAGTGGCCCCGAGTGTTCATCGACCCCGGGGCACAAGATTGTGGCCGGGGTGGAATGCACCTCGTACATTACCGGCTCGACGCGCTCGTGCGGAATCACGACAAGGTAAGCCCCCCGCCCGATGATGATTCGAGGCCTGTTGCTGCTGTTCGTCGCCTTGCTCCCGGCTCCCGGATTCAGCCAGGGGGAAGACCCGCGCGTCGTCCTGCGCACGTCGCTGGGGCCGGTGGAGATCGCGCTCTTCCCCGCGGTGGCGCCGGTCACGGTGCAACGCTTTCTCGCGCGGGCGGGCGCCGCGGGGGGGGACGGTCCGGTGTCCTATCGCGGCACCGTGGTTTGCGAACTGCGCGCCGGGGGCTGGGTCACCTGGGGTTGCCGGCCCGGCGCGGAGAGCGGGGCGAGACCCGGTCCCAGCGGGCGCGCCGGTGAGCAGCCGGACGAGATCGACGCCCGGGCCATGGGCCTCGGCGGCAGGAGCCTGGGCGACGCCGCCGCGCGACAGAACCTCTGGCAGCTCGAGATCTACCCTCGCTACCGGCACCTGGTCGATGCGGGGCGGGCCGTGCCCCTGGGACTCGAGACCCTGATCGAGGGCCTGCGGCGAAGAGGCATGGCGGGAACCGACGCCCTCGAGGGGCGCTCTCGCCTGTGGCTGCTCGAGGCGCTGGGGTTCGAGTACACGCGGGGCCGTTCTCCCTGGCCGGTGCAGCGGGGGGCGGTGGCCACCGCCAATCTCTGGCCCGGCGAGGCCGACGAGCGCTTCCTGCTGGCCTTCCGTGACTTGCCCGCCCGGGATGGCCGGGCGACGGTCTTCGGCCGGGTCGTGGGAGGCTGGGACGTGCTCGAAACCATCGAGCGCCTCGAGGTCGACAAGTCTCACGTGCCGCTCCGGCCGATCCGCCTGCGAGAGATCGTCCCCCTGCCGGGCGACGGAAAGGAAACGCGATGAAACCGAGCGCTTCGAGAAGACGGGCCGGGTTCGGCCCGAAAGGGCTGTGGGTCGGCTGCGTGCTGATCGTCTCCGGGGCCCTGGCCGGGGCGGCTCCCGCTCCGGCCAGGGTGCACCACGGCCCGAAACCCGCCCGGCTGCGGGCCGTGGCGGCCGCCGAACTGGCGGTCGCCGACGGGGAGGTCGATGTCGTGCCCGAGGCGGTGCCCAATCGCCTGATCGGTCCCGGCGGTGGGGCGGCCGGGCGCCCGGAAGTGGGCTCCGCCGACCGGCGTCTCGTGCCGACCCGGACCGGCGACGGCTTTCGGGCAGCCGGGGACGCTGCGCCGCCCGCCATCGACCGGCGTTTCGACGGGCCCTACCACGGGGGTCTCTATCCGCCGGATCCCGTCATGGCAGCGGGCAGCGACCACGTGGTGGTGTTGATCAACCAGCGCATCGCCATGTACGACAAGAGCGGAACCCTGCTCTCGGGTCCGACCAGCCTGGGGGCCTTCTTCGGCATTCCTTCCGGCTTCTCCCGCTTCGATCCCCTGGCGGTCTACGACCCCTTCGAAGATCGCTTCATCGTCACCGCCCTGGCGGACAACGGCGGAGCCCAGGATTCGCGCATCTACATCGCCTTCTCGCAGAGTGCCGATCCCACCGGGTCGTGGAACACCTACTGGATCGACGCGGACGACGGGCAGGCCGGAAACTGGGCCGACTACGCATCGATCGGCATCGACCGCAACGCGGTCTACCTGACGGCCAACATGTGGGATCGCGGGGACAACTTCCGCAACGTGACGATCTTCATCTACGACAAGGCCGACGGATATGCCGGCCTGCCCCTGGACAACACCCACCTGATCGACGTGCGTACGAGCGGCGGGGGGGTGCCCTTCGTGCTGCGCCCGGCCACGGTGGTCGACGTGGTGGCGGGGGACGAGTACTTCCTGGCGCACGTGAACAACAGCTTCGGTTCCTCGCTCGACCTCTTCCGCCTCAGCGGTGATCGCTTCGCTTCGCCGACCCTGACCACCCAATCGGTCGCGTTGCCCGCGCTGTACTTCGCCCCGGGGAGCGCGCGCCAGTCGGGAGGGGCGAGCGTCACCGCCCGGGACGCCCAGTTGTGGAACGTCTACTACCGCGGCGGGAAACTCTTCACCGCCCAGGCCGTCAGCGGCAGCGATATCACCTGCTGGGTGCACCGGATCGACGTGAGCGCCGATCCGGCGGTGCGGCAACAGACCTACGAGATCTCCGAGGCCGGGTATGACGCCTTCATGCCCTACGTGCTGCCCGACCGGGAGGACGACGACTTCGCCCTGCTCACCGCGTGGTCGGGGCCCGACATCTTCGTCGGGGCGCGCTACTGGAACTTCGCCGCCGACGGCACCCTGCGGGGCGCCGAGGCGGTGGTCGACGGCACCCGCGCCAATACCTCCGGTCGCCACGGCGACTACCACGCCATCGGTGAAGACCCGCTGGATACCAACCGGTTGTGGATGATCGCCCAGTACATGAAGAACAGCTCGCTGGCGGGCAATCAGCTCATCGCCTCGGTGCGTTTCGAGGACCAGCCTCCGCCGGCTTCACCGCCTCCCGTGCCCGACGGCAGGAGCGTCGCCGGGACCCAGCTCACCGTGATCAAGGCGACGGGCGGCGAACTGACGGTCGACTGGGACGCGGGGGCCTGCCCGGCGGACGGCCATCACATCGTCTGGTACGACCTGGCCCAGATTGCCGGTTACGTGGTGGTGGACGAGACCTGCGACATCGGCACCTCGGGCACCTGGACGGGGCCGCCGCCGGGAGGCGGCGTGGGCCTGGTGGTGGTGGCCGACGATGCCGCCGGCGACGTCGAGGGCTCCCACGGCAGCGCCGCCGACGGCAGCGAGCGTTCGTCCCGGTCCACGATTTGTCGAACCATCAAGGACACCGCGGGCACCTGCGCTCCCTGAGGGACGGGGGAGGGTGGCGGACAAGCGCGTCGCGCGGGCTACCGGCGCCCCGCGGCGTACTCCTTCTCGAGAGCCTTGAGCTTCTTGGCGGACAGGCCGCCGAGGGCCTCGATGGCCCGGCGCAGGCGCATGCGCACCATGTCCGAGCCGAGGATCTCCATGGACTGGTAGAGGGGGGTGGCGGCGCTGCGCCCCGTCAGGGCGACGTAGAACGGCCGGGTCAGATCCCGCAGCTTGAGGCCGGTGTCTTGGGCCAGCTCCGAGAACAGGGCCTCGAGGTTTTCGCTGCTGAAGTCCCGCAGGGCCTCCAGTTTCCACACGGCCAGTTGGAACAGGCGCGCCAGGTCCTCGGCGCTGCCGCCCTTGAGCTCGAGCGCCCCGGGGTCGAGGGGCACCTCGTCGGCGAAGAAGAAGGCCGTCAGGTAGCCCCAGTCCGAAAGGGTCATCAGGCGGGGTTGGGCCAGGGGCAGGATCTTTTCCAGTGTCTCGGCGTTGATCGCCCACTTCTCCAGCTCACGGCGCAGGCCGGCGGCGTCGTAGTCCTCGCGAATGTAGCGGCCGTTGAGCCACTTGAGCTTCTGTACGTCGAAGACCGGGCCGCCGAGGTTGATGTCTTCCAGGCGGAAGGCGGCGATCATCTCCTCGAGGGTGAACTTTTCTTCTTCACCGGGCATCGACCAGCCCAGCAGGCCGAGAAAATTGAGCAGGGCCTGGGGCAGGAAACCCGCCCGCCGATAGTAGAGGATCGAGGTGGGGTTCTTGCGCTTGGAAAGCTTGGAGCGGTTCTTGTCGTTGTTTCGCAGCAGCGGCAGGTGGCAGAACACCGGCGGCTGCCAGCCGAAGAAGCGGTAGAGCTCGAGGTGCTTGGGCACCGAGTTGATCCACTCCTCGCCCCGGATCACGTGGGTGATGCCCATCAGGTGGTCGTCCACCACGTTGGCCAGGTGATAGGTGGGAAAGCCATCCGACTTGAGGATGATCTGGTCGTCGATGGACGCCCAGTCCTTGCGCACCTCGCCGTGGAGCAGATCTTCGATGACACACTCGCCGTCGAGGGGCGTTTTCATCCGGACGGTGAAGGGCTCGCCGGCCTCCGCGCGGCGGCGGGATTCTTCCTCCGGCCGTTCGCGCCCCTCGAGATCCTTGAACGCCGGCAGGCCCTTCTCCCGCTGCTCGGCCCGCATCTTCTCCAGCTCTTCCCGGCTGAGAAAGCAGCGATAGGCGTGGCCCTCGTCCAGCAGTCTCTGCACGTGTTCGCGGTAGATCTCGGCCCGCTCGCTCTGCCGGTAGGGTCCGTAAGGCCCCCCCACGTCGGGCCCCTCGTCCCACTTCAGCCCCAGCCAGCCCAGGGCCTCGAGAATCGCCGCTTCGGACTGAGGCGTGGAGCGGGCCCGATCGGTGTCCTCGATACGCAGGATGAACTTGCCGCCCCGGCTGCGGGCGAAGGCGTAGTTGAACAGGGCCTGGTAGGCCGTGCCCACGTGGGGGTCCCCGGTGGGAGAGGGCGCCACCCGGACCCGGACCTCGGAATTCGTCATCGTGCACCTCTGGCCCCGGTCGTCAGGCGGTTCCACCGGGGGCGACAGGTTAGTCCGGCCGCCCGGCGGTGTCGAACGTGCCGGCTGCCTTGTCGCGCCTTGCCAAGCTGGGGCACAATGGCGCGCCGCCACCTGCGGGAAAGGACGAAAAGGCCATGTCCACAAAGGACCCCGGGGCTCCCCGGGAGGAGTCCCTCGATTTCATCCGGGAGATCATCGCCGCCGACCAGCGCAGCGGAAAGCACGGGGGGCGCGTGGCCACCCGTTTTCCGCCCGAGCCCAACGGTTACCTCCACATCGGTCACGCCAAGTCGATCTGCCTGAACTTCGGCGTGGCGGCGGAGTGGAACGGCACCTGTAACCTGCGCTTCGACGACACGAACCCCTGCAAGGAAGAGCAGGAGTACGTCGACGCGATCAAGGACGACGTGCGCTGGCTCGGCTTCGACTGGGGAGAGCGCGAGTTCTTCGCCTCGGACTATTTCGACCGGCTCTACGCGTACGCGGTGCAGCTCATCCGGCAGGGCAAGGCCTACGTCGACAGCCTGTCCGGCGAGCAGATTCGGGAGTACCGCGGGACCCTGACCCGCCCCGGGCGCAACAGTCCCTTTCGCGACCGCAGCGTGGAGGAGAACCTCGACCTCTTCGAACGGATGAAGAACGGCGAGTTCGCCGACGGCGAACACGTGCTGCGGGCCAAGATCGACATGGCTTCACCCCACGTGGTGATGCGGGACCCGACTCTCTACCGGATCCGCAAGGTCTCCCACCACCGCACCGGCGACAAGTGGTGCATCTATCCGATGTACGACTTCACCCATTGTCTTTCCGATTCCATCGAGGGGATCACCCACTCCCTGTGCACCCTGGAATTCGAAAACCATCGGCCGCTGTACGACTGGATCCTCGACGAGCTGGGGGTGGAGTGCCATCCCCAGCAGATCGAATTCGCCCGGCTGAACCTCGAATACACCGTGCTGAGCAAGCGCAAGCTGTTGCAGCTCGTCGAGGAGGGGCACGTGAACGGCTGGGACGATCCACGGATGCCGACCCTCTCGGGCCTGCGCCGCCGGGGCTACACGCCGGAGTCGATTCGCGCCTTCTGCGATCGCATCGGCGTGGCCAAGCGCGATAGCCGCATCGACGTCACCCTGCTCGAAAACGCCGTGCGGGAAGACCTGAACCGGCGGGCCCCCCGCTTCATGGCCGTGCTGCGCCCCCTCAAGCTGGTGATCGAGAACTACCCCGAGGGAGAGGTGGAGTATTTCGATGCGGTGAACAATCCCGAGGACCTCTCCGCCGGCACACGCAAGGTGCCCTTCTCCCGGGAGATCTACATCGAACGCCAGGATTTCATGGAGGATCCGCCGAAGAAATTCTTCCGTCTCGCGCCGGGGCGCGAAGTGCGCCTGCGTTACGCCTACCTGGTGACCTGCCGGGAAGTGGTGCGCGATGCCGACGGCGAGATCGTCGAACTGCGCTGTACCTACGATCCGGCGACCCGGGGCGGCGACGCGCCGGACGGCCGCCGGGTCCGGGGCACCCTGCACTGGGTTTCCGCCGCCCACGCCCGGGCGGGGGAGGTGCGGCTCTACGACCGGCTCTTCGTGCGGCCCAATCCGGACGAGGTGGATCCGGGGGGGAGCTTCCTCGACCACCTCAACCCGGCGTCGCTGGAGGTGATCACCGACGCCCGCCTCGAGCCCCACCTGGGAGAGCTGGAGGCCGGCGCCCGGGTCCAGTTCGAGCGGTTGGGGTATTTCTGCCTCGACGCGGACAGCCGCCCCGGGCATCCCGTCTTCAACCGCACCGTGACCCTGCGCGACACCTGGGCCAAGATCGCCAGGCAACTCGCCGCGGGCCGCTAGCGGCTCCCGAGGCGGTCGAGAAACCCCAGGCAGGCGCGGGCGCAGGCCGCCGGGTGCTCGATCGCCAGGGCGTGCCCGGCGCCGGGGATGATTTCGAAGGCCGCCCCGAGGCCCGTGGCCAGCTCGGCGGCTTCTTCGACGGCGACCAGGCGATCGGCGCCCGCGGCGATCACCAGGGCCGGGCACGGGGCCCGCGTCACGGCCCGTTCGTCGTCGGCGAGCACGCACTCGAGCAGGGTCGCCAGGCCGACGAACCAGCGGCGGGGCAACGTGGCCACCTGGGCCCGGAAGACCTGGCGGTGCCGGGGATGCTCTTCGAGGTAGCGCGGGCTGTAGACCCAGGGCTCGAAGGCGTCGAAAACCGCGCCCGGATCACCGCCCGCCAGGACCGCGCGGGCGGCGGCCAGCCACCGGCGGGCGGCCCGCTCGAGGGTCGCCGTCCGGCCCGCGGCGGCCGTGGCGCAGGTCAGCGAGAGGGCCCGCTCCGGCTCGAGGGTCACCGCACGGCGGGCCACCGCCGCCCCGAAAGAGGCCCCCACCAGGTGCACGCGCTCGAGGCCCAGGTGATCGAGCAGCGCCAGCAGATCGCGGGCGTGGCCTTCGAGGGTGGCCGGTGGCGGGCCGGGGGAACGGAGCTGACCCCGAAAGTCGCAGCGCAGCACCCGGTACCGGCCCTCGAGGAGCGTGGCCACGCTTTCCCAGGCGGAAAGGGTCATGGAGACCCCGTTGAGCAGGACCACCACCGGACCCCGACCTCGGAGACGGTGGAAGAGCGGGGCGCCGGCGGGGGCGACGCCGTCTACCACCGGCTCTCCACCCGCTCGAGGGCGTCCAGGTAGGCCTGCTTGCGGTCCAGTCGCTGGGTTTCGATCAGCCGGCGGCAGCGGGCGAAGTGGGGGCGGGGATCGGTGCCCCGGGAGCTGATCTGCGCACGGCGGGCCAGGTCCACCGTGACCAGGGCGTAGAACTCGGCCAGCGCTTCGTGACGGGGCTGTCGGCGGGCGAGCAGGGCCCGGCCGCCCACCGAGTCGAGCAGCCAGCCCGCGTAGGCGTAGAGCCGCTCCAGGGTGATCGATCGTTCCCGCGGATCCTCGGCGGCCTCGCGGGTCAGCAGCCAGGTGTACAGGGCGGCGGCGAGGGTCTCGGTGTCCACGTCGGAAGCCCCGACAAGAGTCTTGAACTCGACGGTGCGGCGCTTGCCCAGGACCCGGGCCAGGTGCAGCACGTTGGCCAGCAGGGTGAGCGGGTCGCGGATCTCTCCCGCCGCCGGGGGGTGGTCCGCCAGTGCGATGGCCGCGGCGGAGAGCCGGGCGTAGAGCCCCGCTCCCCCGGCCCCGGGGTCGAGGCGCGCCAGCGCCCGGAGCAGGTCTTCCCGCGCCGCGATGGCCGCGCTCCTGTCCGGGGGCCAGGAGAAGTCGGGCAGTGCGGTGACGGCCGCGGCCCACTCGTCGCGCGGCGCCGCCGGTGCGGCGGGCTCTCCGGCCGGCTCGTCACGGACGGCGGCCTTGGCGGCGGGTTCCGTGGGCGCAGCCTCCACCGTCGCCTCCGCGGAGCCCCCTTCCGTCTGCCGGGTCCACAGCCACCAGCACAGCCCGCCGACCACCAGCAAAGCGACGATGATGACGATCCAGGTCGTGCTGCGCTCCTGTTGCAGGGTCGGGGTGGGTTGCATGCTCGGGCTCCTTGCTCGGTGGAGTCAGGGCGACTCGCAGAGGCCGTCGCGCTCGAGTTCGAGCACGTAGTCGCGGATCTTCGTACGGTCTTCGGCGCCCGCCGGGGAGAGGTCGAGGTAGGCCCGCAGCTCGCGGCAGGCAAAGGCGCCGTCGCCCCGGCGGTAGGCCAGCAGGCCCAGTTCCCGGTGAGGCTTGGGACTCCTGGGATCCAGCTCGATCGCCTGCTGCAGGGCATCTTGGGCGGCGGCCTCCAGGTCGGCCTTCTCCTCGCCCCCGGTCTGCTCGGCCTGGGCCAGTTTCAGCTCTCCGATCAGGGTCAGGGTGCGCGGATCCCGGGGTTCCATCGCCAGGGCGCGGCGCAGCTCTTCCTCGGCCCGGCCCAGGCGCCCGAGGGCCAGGTTGAGGGCGGCGTCGTCGCGGATCACCGGGCGCAGGCGCTTTTCGAAAGTACTCAGGCCCGCTTCGGTGGTCCCGGGTTCCGTGGCCGGATGGGCCCGGCCCCACTGGCGGGCCGAGACGATGCGTTCTTCGATACGCGGATGGGAGCCGAAGAAGAAGGCTTCCAGCTTGGATGACCTGGCGGTTTCTTCCGCCAGCTTCTCGTAGACCTTCTCCGCCTGCCGCGTGTCGTACCCGCCGTCCAGCATCTTGGCGAATCCCCCCTCGTCGGCTTCCCGCTCCAGCTCCCGGCCGTAGCCGTTGACCGCGGCGATGAAAGCGAGCTGCAGGCCGAGGCCGATGAGCAGGTCCGAGAGCACGTCGATGCGCGCCGCCCGGCCGTAGTGCCCCTCGCTGGCCGCGTGGGCGGACTCGCTGGCGGCCCACAGGGCGCCGGCCACCGCCAGGGCGAAGAGACCGATCTGCTTGTTTCGCGCCGAGCGCTGGTAGCGCAGCATGTGCCGATTTTCCACGTGGGTCATTTCATGGCCCAGAACGGTGGCGAGCTGGTCCTCGTTTTCCATCTGGGCGAGCAGGCCGGTGTGGATGTAGAGCGAGCCGTGGGGATAGGCGAAGGCGTTGAGGGTGGGCTCTTCGATCACACGCACGCGGTAGGAGATCAGCGGGTTGGCGGCCATCGAGGCGGGATTGAGGCGTCCGACGATGGCGAGCAGGTAGTCCTCGAGCAGCGGGTCGTCGTAGATCGAGACTTTCTCGAGCAGCTTGTTTTCTTCTTCCCGCGATTCCTGCCACAGTCGCGCTTCGTCCCGCGTGGGCTCGAAGGCCTGCCCCGCGGCGGAGATCGGCGGCAGGTTCGTCGTGGCGCAGGAAAAGAGCAGGCAGACCATCAGGGCCTGGGCGATGAGCGGCCTGGCGGAATGGAAAGACATGGTCGGTTCTCCTGCCGTCCCCCTGGTGCCCGATCAGGATAGGCCGAAGAGCGCGTGGCGGGCAATCAGCCGTTTGCGCGGCGCGTCGGCCGGAGACGGCGGAGCACGGGAAGCGCGATGAGGGCCGCGCCGACACCGACCGCCAGGCCTCCGCTGTCGAAGATGAAATCTTCCCAGGTCGGGGCCCGGCTGAGGGAGACGAACTGGAGGATTTCCGTGGCGCCGGCGAAGAGCAGCAGCCCCACGATACCCAGGGCCGCCAGGCCGAATTGCCGGGGCGCGGGTGTCCCGGGCGCGATACCCGTCGCCAGGGCCAGCATGGCGAAAAAGCCGAGCAGGGCGAAGAGCACCTGGTGGGAGCGGGTCTTGGCCCAATCGATGTACTCCCGCAGCCGCTCGGGGGCGACCCGGGGCGCGGGGCGGGCCGGTTTTTCCGGCCGGGCCGCGGCCTTTTTCTGCTTCCGGGCCGGCGGCGGGGCGGGGCGGGTCTCCGCCGAGGCGGGAGCCGGGGCGCCGGTGCCGCCGAACTCCGGCAGCGCCTGGCGAACCGTGTCGGCCAGGATGATCTGCTCTTCGGCGGCCTTTTGCAGCACGCCTTCGGGTGCGGTCAGCCCGATGACGATGACCAGGGCATTGGCGATCACCGCCAGTCCGAGGAAGCGGCGCCAGAGGCCGAGGAAGGTGGCGCAGTAGAGCGCCGTCGCCCCCCACCCGGCCGCGAAGAGCATCCGCCAGAGGGGGTAGGCGCTGCGCGGCGCGGACGGCCGCACCGTCACGTCATCGATCCACAGGGTGCCCGTGGCGCCGGCGTTCTGGACGTAGAGGTGCCCGGTGACCGCAAACTCCGGAACATCGATGACGCCGCGGCACAGGCGCCACGGCTGCGTGCCCTCGACGAGGCAGACGGTGTGGCGGTGTTTCCAGTGGGGTTTGCCCTCTCCATCGCGGAAGAAGAGCAGGATGCGGGCCACGTTCCAGGGACGCCGCCCCACGGTCACGTCCTCGGTTCGCATCCAGCCCGTCACGGTGAAATGGTCGAAGCGGCGAGGTTGCTCGAGGACGTACTCCACCATCCCGCCGCGTCCCTCGCCGGGATCGAGCCGCAGGCAGGGGCCGCCGGTCGGGCCGCCGTCCGCTTCCCGGTGGACCCGTCTCCAGTTCCCCCGCCACGACGCGCTGTCCGCCGGGGGGGCCTCTTCCCGCACCTGCTCCCAGGGCACCAGGTTGTCGCCGATCTGCTGGTAGGGCTCGTAGGTCGTGAAGAACAGGGCCATCAGCCCGGTGAAGACCGCCGCCGGCAGCAGGCAGCGCAGGAGCACCCTTCGGGGTGGGGTCGCCGGCGGCGTCTGGGGTTTCGGCTGGCTCATCCCGGGCAACAATGGCCGATCGCCCGCCCGGTGGCAAGTTGGGCGCCCGGCCGGGGAAAGCCGGGCGCCGAAGGAAAAAGAGGGAGGGAGGGAGGTCAGCGCCGTCCGCCGCGGCCCCGGCCCCCGCCGCGGCCGGCGGGGCCGCTGCAGCCGGGCATCGGGTTGCCGTCGGCATCGAGCATGCCCCGTTCCTTGGGGCTGGAGACGATGGCGTCGAAATCGGCCTGAGAGAGGTACTGCGGCGTGTAGTCCACACCGTTGGACTGCAGCAGGTCATAGAAGGAGCGCAGGTGGTTGCGGGAGCCCTTCATCAGGTTCTGGTAGACGGTGCGCACGTCTTCGTTGTCCGCCTCGGGCAGGTCGACCTGGAGGTCGGAGATGTCCATGTCTTCGATGGTGGCGCCCACCAGCAGGGCGTCGTTGATGGACTGGCTGCCCTGCTCGATGAGCTGGTTGTAGAGGGCGGCCAGGTCCGGGTTGGTGAACTCGCCGGGGCCGTTGTCACCCACGGGGTCCGGCAGGCCGTACTTCTCGATCAGGGAAAAGACCGCATCCATGTGAGACTGCTCGGCCCGGGCGATGTTGCGGAACACGCGCAGACCCCACAGATCGTCCATCGCGAGGTAGACGTCGCGGGCCAGCTTCTCTTCCTCGATCATGTAGATCACGCCATCGCGTTCGGCGGCGCTCAGCTCTTCGTAGGGCAGATCCTTGACGATCGAGGGCAGATCACAGGCACTGTTCCCGGGGCCGCCTCCGGGGCCTCCGCGGGCGAGGGTGAAGGATGCTGCGAGGGCCACGATCAGCAGGCTGGTCAGGATGCGTCTCATCGGTTTCCTCCTTGCCGGGCCGCCCGGGTGGGTGAGCGCCGACGGAAGGGGAATAAGCACTTTTCGTGCCACGGGGAGGCGGTCCTGAAAAAGGACTTTCAAGGTGCTGAAAGCAAACGACCTTCCCGGTGATCCGGGAAGGTCGTCGGCTTCGACGATTCTTGCCGCCGGGCGGGGAACGTTCGACGATCTCGTCTCCCCGCGCCGGCAAGGCTGCTGCCCGGGGCTGCTAGGGGGCGCAGGCGTCCACCCGGTCCTGGGGATAGCAGGCCGCCGCCGCCGGTTGGCGGGGGGCTCCCTGGCTGTCGCTGCCGTAGCCGCCCTCGAAGGCGGCGTCGTTGGGGACGACCAGGAAGAAGTCGGCCTGCCCCGGGCCTTCGTCGACGGTGGCGCCGGTGCCGGCCACCGAGCAGAGGCCCGGCTCGGCGGCGATCGATGCGTAGCCCAGGCGCAGGTCGCCGCGGTAGACACCGTAGGCCGTGCCCGCGCCGCAGTCGGCGTTCCAGCCCAGGTCGAGGACACCTCCCGCCGCCCGCGTGACCCGCAGGCCACCGCTGGCCCCCGGTACGGCGCGAGACACGGGCTCGCAGGAATCCTTGGTCACACCGCTGAGGACCAGGTCGTCGATGTTCCAGCCCGAGGCGGTGGCCTGGTCGTCGGAATCCATGCCGAAGCGAATCCGGAACCCGGCCTGGCGATCGGCGTAGTCCGACACGTCGAAGAACATCGGCGTCCAGGTGTTTTCCGTCAGCCCGCCGGTGGCTTCCCAGATCGTGGTCCAGCTCGAGCCGTCGGGGCTGACCTGAAGGTAGGCCCGGTCTTGGGGGACCACGTTCAACCAGCGCTGAAAGCGCATCTCGACGCCCACCGAGCCCGAGGCGTCGATGACCGGCGAAGTGTAGGTGGAGGTGATCGAGTCCTCGTAGTTGCCCTTGACCAGGCCCTGGCCGCTGAGGTCCGTGCCGATCACGCTGGTGCCCTCGTAGGCCGTTTCGGGATCCGGGTAGGCCTGCGAGCCCGGGAACGTCGTGCCGGAGCCCAGGCCCTGGGGGGCGCCGCGTTGCCACTCGCCGCCTCCGGCGGCCGACCAGCCGTTGCTGGTCTCGAAGCCGTCCTGGAAGAAATCCACCGCCGGGCCCGCGCCGCCGACCAGGAGCTTGATCGCCCGGGGCTCGGCGGGGTAGGTCACCGCCGGATCGGCGGAGCGGATGTCGACCACGTCGAAGTAGATGTTGAAACCGCAGGGGAAGTCCTGGCCGACCTGGAAACGGTAGGCCGGAGAGCCCGCGGCGATCGCGGTGGCCGGAATGTCCTGGTAGGCCGCCGAGGGGGTGAGCAGGGAGACGGGGCCGGCGGTGCCCTCGCCGAGGGAGAGGTCGGCTTCGACAGCCACCGCGGTCTCGTCGCCGTCGTTGCGCAGGTTGACGGTCAGTTCCCAGATCTCGCCCGGGTCGATGGCGCCGTTGGCGTTGCCGTCGATCTCGGTCAGGTTGATGTATTCGTGGAAGCGGATGTCCGGGCCGGTGACGGTGATGCTGTGCTCGACGGAACTCGGGCAGTCACCGCTGTCCCGCACCTCGAGGGTGACCGGGCCGTTGTAGGGACGGTTGTAGACGTGGGTCGGATCGGCTTCGGTGGAGTCCGTGATCCCGTCGCCGTCGAAATCCCAGTCGTAGGTGTAGGGACCGCCGCTGCCGCCGTTGACCGTGCTGTCGAAGAGGACGCTGTCGCCCACGCGCGCCGGGTTCGGCGTGATGGTGAAGTCGGTGGCCGGTCCGTCGCAGACCAAACCGGTTCCGCCGGTGACCACCAGCGCGAAGGTGACGTCGTCTTCCGGCGTGTCGAGGAAGGCGTCCTGGTTGATTTCCACGGCCGAGATTTCCACTGTCCAGAGCCCCTGCTCGGGGTTCTGGACGAAGACGTTCTCCACCGTGTCCACGTCGTTGGGTGCGCCGCCCGGGGTGGAGTAAGGCGAGGCGTCGAGGCCCACGTTGCCGTGGTAGACCGTTCCCGAGGGCGAGGTGACCTTGAGGTTCACGTCGTTGATGCGGTGCAGGGAAGCTGACGTCGTACCCGGGGGGTCGGGGTAGATCATCGTCACCTTCAGTTCGCTTTCACCGGCCTGCACGTCCACGTCGTAGGAGACGGTTTCGCCGAGCTGCAGCGGCACGTCCTGGTCGACGATCAGGCTGCGGGAGGCCCGTTCCTTGGCTAGCCGGGCGCTGGGACGGCCCCAGCCCTGGTGGACACGCGTCAGGTCGTGATCGGTTCCCGAAAAGTCGTACTGCTGGGCATTGTTGATCATCAGCGCCTTGATCGTGGCGAAGTGGGGTTGCTTTTCGAAGACCGTGGTGCCCTGGGGGTCGGTGCCCCAGACGTTGTCGGCCCACATCTGGACCATCAGGCCCAACACGCCCGCCGACTCCGGGGTGGCCGCGGAGGTGCCGCCGAAGGTGGCGGTGTAACCGTTGCCGGTGGTGGTGGTGTAGATGCTGTCGTACCAGTAGTTGATGTCGGGCTTGATGCGACCGTCTTCGGCGGGGCCGATGGAGGCGCCGGAGGCCCACTCGTCGTCGGAGGTGTCGAGGGTGTTCTTGTGGCGCACGCCGCCGACGGAAATGATGTTCTTCGCCCAGGCCTGCGGTCTCGAATCCTGGTTGCCCGCATTGGACTGCGACTGGGTGATGGCGATGTCCAGGCGCCAGATGATGTCGTCCATCTGGTGGGAGACGCTGGTGTAGGACCGGGTCCGGGCGTCGCCCCAGGAGTTGGTCTGGAAGGAGGCGAAGTAGGGGGAGTTTTTCAGCTCCTGGGTGTGGGCGAAACGGTCGCCCACGTTGCCGTAGTCGGCGAAGATGCCCTGGGCCTCGGGGCAGGGCATGTGCCCGGTGCCCTTGGCCTCACCGTCACCGTCCCGATCGCCGTTGCCGAAGACGATGCCGTAGGTGCTGGTGCCGTGAGAGGCGACGTCATGCCCTCCGTGGAGCAGGATGCCGTCGAAGTCCATGTGGTCTTCCTGGACGCCGGCGTCCATCACCTCTCCGCGCACGTCCTGGCCGCAGTAGCCGAAGTTGTTCTCCACCCAGTTCGTCCCCGCGTCCTCGCGCACCAGGTCCATGTCGGTTTCCGGGGCGCTCCAGGGGTCGGCCCACATCACGTCGTCGTGGTGGGCCAGGCGGCGGAGCTGATCCCGGTCGAGGTCGATCTCGATGATGTGACCGCTGGGCCAGTTGGTGAAGATCTCGGCTCCCAGCGCCTGGGCGGCGGCGGCGATGCGGCTTTTGCCGGCGCTGCCCCATTCGAAGGCCATCAGCCGTACCCTGCGGCGTCGAGGCTCGCCGCTTCCCTCGACCCAGGCCCGCAGTTCCGGCGACAGGCGCCACGCGGGCTCGTAGGGCAACACGCGCTCGACGAAATCGCGGCTCGCCACCCGCTCGATGACGGCGGGGTCGGCGCGCACGATGTGAGCGTTGTACGGGAAGTAGGCCAGGACTTCGGCGCCCGCGGCGGCGAGGCTGCCGCGCCACTCGGGAAGACTGCGGGTGCGGAACTGGACGATGAACAGCCGCTCGTCGCCCCGGGAGGCCAGGTCCGCCGGCGGCTGCGGGGGGGGCGCCCCCGGAGGCAGGGTGCCGGCCCTGAGGCGGAGTTCCACCTTGATCGGTGTCGCGTCGGACCAGTGGAGGCCCCCGTCGCGGCTGGTCGCGGTCCACCGGGTGCCGTCCTCGTCCCACAGGGCGAAGACCGCCTGGGAGGCGGGATCCGCGCCGCTGAGGGGGGCGGTGACCCGGGCCCGGGTCGTGCGCAGGGTTTCGGTGTGTCGCGTCCCGTCGGGCCTTGACGTGGTGACGCGGATGGCCGTGCCCGTTTCGAGCTGTTCGAGGCCCACTTCGGGGCGCGGAAGGTCGGTCTCCGCCGCCGCGAAAGGGGGGCCGGCGACGAGCAGACACAACGACAGAACGGGCAGGGTCAACAACTTGCGCATGGGGGGGTACCTCCTCGTGCGCCAAAGATACCGCGATCGTTCCCGGCGGAGAAGCGAATCTTGGGCAGAAGGCCGGGCGGGCCCGAGCCGCCTTTCCCGCCGGGGGGCCCGCGTCCGGTGCCGTTCCGTCGGCCTTGCGACATCGCCCGGTCGACCGGGTGGCGCGGTGTCCCCGCTCTCGCGCGGGACGGGGCGCGGATCAGGACGGGGGCGGGTCTTCCGGGCCGCCGCCGCACTCCCGGGCGATGAAGGGCTCGAGGAGTCCCATGTCGGCGGCCAGGTCGAGCACCGTGTAGCGGCTGCGCATGTGCCGGGCCCGCGCGAGGAGTCGCCGGGCGCGGGAGGGATCCACGTCGATCTGGGAGAAACGGGTCGGACAGCCGGCGGCCTCGAGGTCCCGCTCGAGGTCGCCGGCGGGCTGGAGCTGGGTGTCGAGGGTGCGCCAGAGGGCACGCCAATCCCGCTGCAGGCGGGCGACGCGGGCCCGGCGGTCGGGCCGGCGTCGGCGGGCGGCGCGGGCTTCGTCGAGCAAGGCGGCCAGAGCGCCCGGGGACAGGTGCCCGTGGAGGCGGCGCAGGGTGGTGTCGTCTTCTTCGGCGCCGGCGGGGCCCTGCGGCGGCCCGGCGCTGCGGAGGTAGGCGTAGAGGCGGCGGCAGACCAGGGTCCCCACCGCGACCTGCTCTCCGTGGAGGCGGCTGGGGCGGGCCCAGGCCTCGGCGCTGATGTCCAGGTAGTGCGAGAGCAGGTGTTCGCCCCCCGAAGCCGGCGAGGAAGCCCCGGCGATGGACATCGAGATCCCCGACAGCAGCAGCGCCTCGATCAGGGCGCCGTGGGCGGCGGGGTCGCCCCGGGGCAGGCCGGCGGCATGGCGGCGGGCCTGCTGCACCGCCTGGTCCGCCAGGGAGAGCGCCGTCGGGCAGAGGGGTTCGTCCAGCAGCCAGTGGGCGAGCAGCCAGTCGGCGCTGGAAAGGGGCTTGCTGAGCAGGTCCCCGAAACCCGCGGCTCCCAGCTGCGGCGGCGCCGCGGCCAGCACCCGGGTATCGACCACGATCACCGCGGGAGGCGCCACCGGCCGCGTCACCTTCAGGCCGCGCTCGGTGAGGGCCGCGATGGACGAGGCGTAGCCGTTCATGGAGGCGGCCGTGGCGACAGTGCACTGCCGGGCCCCGGTGCGGGCGGCGATCACCTTGCCCAGGTCGCCTATCGTGCCCGAGCCGACGGCGATCACCCAGCCCGGCTCCGTGGGCAGCGTGTCCAGCAGGTGGGCCACGGTGGCGTCGTCGGCGTGGGGGGCGGCGGGCAGGTGCTGTTCGGCGAGGGTGTGCCCCGCGGCCCGCAGGGTTCGCGCCACTGTCCCGCCGGCGGCCTGCCAGGTGTCGGGGTCGGAGATCAGCAACAGGTTTCCGGCGGCGGCGGGCGGGGGGAGGAACTCCGCGACGGCGTCGATCAGTCCCGCCCCCCATCCCAGGCGAGTGATCGGCACCCGGTGGACGCGGCCGCAGGGGCAGCCCTCGAAGGGCCGGTCGAGCCAGCGGGCCAGTGAGTCCGGAAGAGGCGAGGAAGACAAGCCGCTTTCTCCGCTGAGGGCTATCATGCCGTGGGCCGGCGTCGTGGCGGCCCACCATCGTCGAGGGCTCCGGATGACGCGTCTGGCCATTGTGATCGCATTGTGCGTGCTCGTCATCCCGCCGGCGGCGGCCGACGTGAACTCGGGGGAAACCACCGAAAGCCCCCTGCCCGCCCGATATGCGAGGAAGTTCTCCCTCAACGAGCCGATGTACTTCTCGGTGGGGTGGCGGGAATCGGCCAACGCGCGCTTTCAGCTCAGCTTCCGCTATCGCTTCGTCGGCGCCGACGGGGGGGCGGCGGGCGATGCCCTGGCGGCCCACCTCTACTTCGGCTACACCCAGACCTCCCTGTGGGACATCGGCTCCGAGTCGGCGCCCTTTCGCGACACTTCCTACCGGCCGAGTCTTTTCTTCTTCCGCTCCGATCTCGGTCGGCACTGGTTGGGGGCGCGGCGCTGCGGGATCCAGGCGGGGCTCGAACACGAGTCCAACGGCCGTTCGGCGGAGGCTTCGCGCAGCGTCAACACGGTTTTCGTGCGGCCCCTGCTGGCCTGGGGCGAGACGCGGGGCTACGTCTGGACCCTGGCGCCCAAGTTCTGGCTCTACGTGGGCGACCTGAGCGACAACCCGGACATCGCAGACTACCGGGGTTGGGCCGAGGTGTTGCTGAAGGTGGAAAAGCAGGACAGCTGGGGTTTTTCGGTGATCGGGCGCAAGGGCTCACGCCGCGCCTACGGCAGCATCGAGATCCATGCCAGCTACCCCCTCGACCGGCTCTTCTCCGGTCGTTTCGACTCCTACCTCCACGTCCAGTATTTCGCCGGCTGGGGTGAGAGCCTGCTGGACTACGATCGCAAGCGGGCCTCGCAGGTCCGCATCGGCCTGATGCTGGTGCGTTGATCCGGATCGGCCGAGGCCGCCGCTTCCGGCGGCGGTCAATCTTTCCGGTGCGTTCCGCCCCGGCCCCAGTTCTCGGGTAGCGCGGCGGCGACCACCGTGCCGCGGGCGGTGACGCGACCGGCGGCGCTGAGCTCGACCTCCACCGTGATGCGGCGCCGGCCGAGGTCGGTGATGCGGCCACGCAACTCCAGTTCGGGGCCGAGGGGCGTCGGGCGCAGGTAGTCCACCTTCAGGCTGGCGGTGACGAAGCGCTGCCGCGGGGACGCATCCATCGGTCGGCCGTCCCGGCGACAGGCTGCCGCGGCGGCGCTGGCGGTGCCATGGCAGTCGATCAGCGAGGCGATCAGACCGCCGTAGACGTAGCCGGGAATGGCGGTGTGGCAGGCCCGCGGCGTGTAGCGCGTCAGGGTGGTCTCTCCGTCCCAGTAGGTGCGGATGCGCAGACCTTCCGGGTTGAGCTGGCCGCAACCGTAGCAGTGGTTGAAGTCATCGGGATAGTCGTCCTGGAAGGCCCGCTGCTCGCTCATGACGGTTCCGATCCATCGTTTTCCGGCACGGGGGGCAACTCCGCCAGCCGCTGGTCGATCATGGCTCGACGCTGTTCGAGCCAGTGGCGCTGTTCGTTCGGAGGGAGATGTTCGATCCAGCGCGGCCCCATGCCGAGGCCTCGCCGACAGCCCGGTGCATGGTCTTGCTCCTGCCCGTGGCGATGGGTGGCTCCCCGTCCGCAGGGTCCGCGACGGCGTCCTGTCGCCGGTCCCAGCTCGGCCGGCCCTCGGTGGTTTCTGTTGGCCATGGTGCCTGTCCTCGATATTCGCGGGGTGGGCGGATAGAGCATATGACCGTAACGGGGATATGGCAAGCCGCCTGGAGTCAGAGTTCCCGGCGTACGGCCACCCGCCTGCCGGGGGCCAGCCGCAGCCGGGCGAGGGGGGCGTCGGGGGCGCGCA
Source organism: Acidobacteriota bacterium (assembly GCA_030949985.1). Classification (NCBI taxonomy): domain Bacteria; kingdom Pseudomonadati; phylum Acidobacteriota; species Acidobacteriota bacterium. The sequence goes on along the minus strand of JAUZRX010000081.1, from coordinate 29,849 downwards.
ACGTGCCGGGCGTCGTCTCGGGGCTGATGGCCACCGGCGCGCCGAAGGCCTGGAAGCCGCCCCGCAGCCAGTGGGCTTCGCAGATGGCCAGCAGGTCGCCGTCTTCGACGTCGAGGCGCCGGGCGTCCGCGGGGTGAAGCCGCACCGCTTCGTCTTCGTCGCCGCCGTCGGTCAGCTTCAGCACGAGTCGTGGGCCCGGCCCGGGGCGGGGTGGCCGGCCGCTTTTGAAAACGCGCATTTTTTCTGTCACGGGTCCGAGGGTCAGGTGGCCCGGGGGGACGCGCTTCGCCGGCCAGAGCAGGGTGCCCGCCACTCCCAGAAGCAGGCAGACCACCAGTCCGTAGAGGGCGCGGATGTAACTGTAGGACTTGGCTCCCGCTTCCAGGTCGATGCCATGGGCGAAGGGAACGACCAGGCCCGGCCAGATGAAAGAAGCGGCGATCAGCGTCACCCCGCCGAGCATCACCAGCAGCACGGCCCGCGGACTGACGCGCTTCCAGCAGAAGGCCAGCAGCAGGGCGACGGCCAGTGGCGGTGTGATTGCGGCGGTGAAGGTCCCGTGGGCCCGGTAGATCGAACGGAACGAGGCAAAGAGCGGGACCAGGGCGAGTCCCGCCACGGTGGCCAGGGCCGAGGCCCAGCGGGCGGCGACAAGGGCGCGTCCGTCGTCGGGGCGTCGGCCGTGCCGGGCGTGCCAGGGACGCCAGAGGTCCACCACGCTGATCGTGGCGATGGCGTTGATCAGGGTGTCGGCGGTGGACATCAGTGCGGCGACCAGGGCGGCGACGACCAGGCCGAAAAGACCGGCGGGCAGCACGCGCTCGGCGACGGTGACGAAGATGCCCGCCGCCGCCGTGGTCTCGGGGAGCGTACCCTGGCTGACCATGACCCGGCCGATCCAGCCGGCACCCGAGACGGCCACCGCCGCCAGCGGCATCAGCACCAGCAGGACCACCACCGCGGCCTTGCGCGCGTGGCCCAGGCTGCGGGCCGACAGAAAGCGCAGCAGGATGCCCTGGTTGATGAAATAGAAGGCGATGCCCCCGGCGCATCCGTCCTGCCAGAAGATACCCACGAAGTTGAAGTCGGGGGGCGTATTGAAGGCGGCCAGGGCGTGGCGCCCGCCGGGGCCCAGTCCGTCCCAGAAGGGACCGGGGCCGCCGACGGCGGCGATGCCCGCCAGGAAGAGACCCACGCCCGCGGCGATCAGCAGCGCCCCCTGGAGCAGGTCGGTGAAGATCACGGCCGTCTGACCGCCGTGGGAGGTGTAGACCCCGCAGACCAGGGCGGCGCCCGCGGCCGAGGCCAGCAGCGGCCAGCCCACCATGGCTTCGAGAGCGGTGCCCATGGTCAGGAAGTTGATGCCCAGGTAGCCCAGCAGGTACAGCAGCAGCAAGGCCATGGCCACCTGCCGGACGACGGGGCCGAAGCGCCGGCCGAAGTACTCCGGGACGGAGGTGATGCGCCCGTAGTAGACCAGGGGCAGCCAGCCGAAGAGCCAGAGGGGCATCCAGAACCAGTCGTTGAGGTAGGTCTGGGAGGAACTCAGGCCGAAGCGGAAGCCGGCCGCCGAGTACTTGACGAAGGAATAGGAGCCGACCACGGTGGCCACGCAGGAGAAGGCCACCAGCCACCACGCGAAGCGTTGGCCGCCGAGCAGGAAATCCGTCAGCCCGCGACTGTGACGGGCGGCCCAGGCTCCGAAGCCGATGATCAACACGAAGTAGGCGATCAGGACGCCCAGGTCCAGGCCGTCGATCACCTGGCCGCCGCCCACTCGAAGGCGCCTTGCAGCGCGGCCAGGGCCAGCAGACCACCCAGCAGCACCGCCAGCCGGCCGCGGCCGGCCCGGTTCAATCCCAGTTCGCCACCGCGCCAGGCCAGCGCCAGGCCCAGCACGAAGATCGCGCCGCCGACGATTTCCTGGTACCAGAAGGAGAGCATCGTCCCCTTGGATACCGCGGCCGGCGCGCCGGGGCAAGCGGACCGGTCAGAGCTTGACCCGGCGCAGCCGGAGGGCGTTGGCGATCACCGACACCGAGGAGACGCTCATCGCCGCCGCCGCGAGGATCGGCGAAAGCAGCACCCCGAAAAAGGGGTAGAGCACCCCGGCGGCCACCGGGACGCCCGCCGAGTTGTAGATGAAGGCGAAAAAGAGGTTCTGGCGGATGTTGCGCATGGTCGCGCGGCTCAGCCGTCGCGCGCGGACGATGCCCCGCAGATCGCCCCGGACCAGCGTGACCCCCGCGCTTTCCATGGCCACGTCCGCGCCCGTTCCCATCGCCACGCCCACGTGGGCCTGGGCCAGGGCGGGGGCGTCGTTGATGCCGTCACCCGCCATCGCGACGACGCGGCCTTGCTGCTGGAGCTGCGAGACGACCGCCGCTTTCTGATCGGGCAGGACTTCCGCTTCCACGCGGTCGATGCCCAGGCGCCGGGCCACCGCCTCGGCGGTCTTGCGGCTGTCGCCGGTGAGCATCACGACTTCGATGCCCTCCTCGTGGAGGGCCGCAAGGGCCTCCGGGGTGGATGCCTTGATCGGGTCGGCCACGGCGAGCAGGCCTGCGACCCGGTCGTCGACCGCCAGGAAGACGACGGTTTCCCCCTCGCTGCGGCGAGCGTCGGCCCGGGCCGGAAGCGGGCCGGCATCGATGCCCAGGCTCTCGAGGAGGGCCAGGTTGCCCAGGGCCACCCGAGTTTCGGAAACCGTACCCACCACACCTTTGCCGGTGATCGATTCGAAGTCTTCGACCCGGGTCATGACCGCGCCGCGCTCGAGAGCGCCGCGCACGATGGCCTCTGCGAGGGGGTGCTCACTCGAGCGCTCGAGGCTGGCGGCCAGGGAAAGGGCCTGTGACTCGGTGATCTCACCCGAGGTTTCGACGGCCACCAGTTCGGGTTGTCCCCGGGTGAGCGTGCCGGTCTTGTCCACCACCAGGGTGTCGACCTTTTCCATGATCTCGAGGGCCTCGGCGTTCTTGATCAGCACGCCGGCCAGCGCGCCCCGCCCGGTACCGACCATGATGGAGATCGGTGTGGCCAGGCCCAGGGCGCAGGGACAGGCGATGATCAACACCGCGACGGCGTTGACGATGGCGTGGGCCAGGCGCGGTTCCGGGCCCCACAGGCCCCACACCACCAGGGTGACCAGGGCGACGAGCACCACGGCGGGGACGAAGAAGCCCGCCACCGTGTCCGCCAGTTTCTGGATCGGTGCCCTCGAGCGTTGGGCCTGGGCGACCATGTCGACGATCTGGGCCAGCAGGGTGTCCGCACCCACCTTTTCGGCCCGCATCAGGAGGCTGCCGGTGCCGTTGACGGTGGCGCCGATCAGGGGGTCGCCGGCCCCCTTGTGTACAGGCATCGGTTCACCGGTGACCATCGATTCGTCGATACTGCTCTCCCCTTCCACCACCACGCCATCCACAGGCACCTTCTCGCCCGGACGCACCCGGAGCACGTCTCCGGGGTGGACCCTCTCGAGAGGAATGTCTTCCTCGCCGCCATCCTCCCGCACGATGCGGGCGGTGTTGGGGGCCAGGCCGAGGAGCATCTTGATCGCCGCGTTGGTGCGGGAGCGAGCCCGCAGTTCGAGCACCTGGCCGAGGAGGACCAGGGCGGTGATGACGGCGGCCGCTTCGAAGTAGACCGCGACGCGGCCGTCTTCCGTGCGCATCAGCGGCGGGAAGAGATCCGGCGCCAGCAGGGCGACCACCGAGTCGATCCAGGCTACGCCCACCCCCAGGCCGATCAGGGTGAACATGTTGAGGTTCCATGTCACCACCGAGCGCCAGCCCTTGACGAAGAACGGCCATCCTCCCCAGAGGACCACCGGCGTGGCCAGTACGAACTCGATCCACTGCACCGTGTGCATGGAGAGCGCCTCCGGGAGCCACCCGGGGGCCAGGTCGGCGACCATGGCGAGCACGAAGACGGGGGTGGCCAGGAGGGTGCTGCCCCAGAGCCTGCGAGTGAGATCCCGGAGTTCGGGATGGGTGTCTTCGCTGCCGGCGGTGGCTGTGAGGGGTTCGAGAGCCATGCCGCAGATCGGGCATTCACCGGGGGTGTCCCGTACGATCTCCGGATGCATCGGGCAGGTGTAGGCGGATGCGGGTCGGCCTGCCCGAGTCGGGCTGCGGTGCTCGCCGTGGTGGTCGTGTGTCCCGTGGGGGTGCCCCCCGCGGGGCGGCCGGGCGGCCCCGGTGAAGGCCTGGGGGTCGTGCTGGAATTTCTGCTGGCAGTGCTCGGAACAGAAGCGATAGGCACGGCCGTCGTGTTTGAAGTGAAATGCGGAAGCCGGCGGGACCGGCATGCCGCAGACCGGATCCGTGGTCGCCGGAGTGTTGCCGGAGATGGGTTCCATGGGGACCTCCTGTCAGAAGGAAAGTGAAGTCACGGAGAGCCATGCCTTCGAAGCTGCCGCCGTGTGCACCATCCCGCCCCGGGGCCGACAGTGCCCCGGCAACGCTCGTCGCCGTCTCGCGCCGCTCGATGTCGGCAACTAGCCCGGGGGGTCCAGGGCGGCTCGCAGGCGACGCCGCAGCCGGGCCAGCGCTCGTTGCTCGATCTGGCGCGCACGCTCACGGCTGAGTCCCAGGCGATTGCCGATCTCCTGGAGCGTGAGCGGAGTCTGTTCGGTGAGCTGAAAGCGATTGCAGACGATCCACCTTTCGGTAGGCGGTAGTTTTTCGACCTCGTGACGGACCCTGTCCCGCAGACGCGCATCGACCAGGCGCTGTTCGGGGTCGGGCCGACTCTCATGGTCGGGCAGCAGGTCTCCCAGGCGGTTGCCGGTGTCGTCCGCGGGGCGCTCGAGGGAGAGCACCCGGGGCTCTTTCATGCTGCGCAGGGTCACCGCTTTTTCGTCCAGGCCGGTCTCTGTGGCGAGTTCGGTGAGATCGGGTTCCCGGCCCAGGGTGCCCCGCAGTTTCTCGCGGGCCTGTTCGACTTCTTTGCGCTGCTCGCGCGCATAGCGCGTCAGGCGCACGCACGAGCTTTCCCGGGAGAGAAACTCGAGAATCCGTTTGCGGATCCACCACGTGGCGTAGGTCAGGAACTGCACCCCCCGCCGGGGGTCGAAACGGTGGGCGGCCTCGACGAGCCCCAGGTTGCCTTCGGCCAGCAGGTCTTCGAAAGCGATGTTCTTGGAGCTGTATTCGCCGGCCACCTTCACCACGTAGAAAAGGTGAGGCTCGACCAGGTCGCGGACCGGATTTCCGGCTTGGGTCTCAGCGGCCGGCTGCTCGCCGCGGCGACCGGGCCTTGCGGCAGCCGGGCACTGTCTCCGCACATCGTGCAGGTAACAGTCGATGATCCGCCGCCGGGCGTCGGGTTCGCCCGGATCCACGTGCGGCATTTCCCCTCCCGGAAGACCCTTCGCTGCGACGGCCCCGCCGTGGTGCCGGGAGTGCGTCTCGCCCCGCGTCGGGAGCCATGTCGGGAGAGTCTCCGCTTCCAATCACAGAGCATACTGCTGTTGGGGGCGGGATGGAAGGGCGCTGCCGCGGGTTTCTCGGTCGGCGCAAGCTTTGAGTAAAACTTGGTTTGTTCAATTTCGCGGTCGGGAAGCATTCCCGCTGCCCGGAGCGGGACCGCAGAGTCCCCTCTTGCCGAAGGACAGCAGTCGCGGTGCACCGGCAACGGGTACCAGGGCCAGGCTTTCGAGTTCCTGCCACAACCGCCGGAGGGAGGCCATCTCGTCGTTGCCCAGCCGCAGCCGTATCTTTTCTTCGAAGGTCGTGGCCACGGACTGGTGCTGTTCCGGCTTGTGGGGCAGCCACTGCCGGAGATGGCGCTGGAGGTCGTGGCGGCCCCGCGTCCGGGCGTTGTGCAGGATGCCGTAGACGTCACGGGTCACCACCGCCGGTCGTGCGGCCCAGGTCCACCAGACCATGGGCAGACCCGTCAGTTCCCACCAGGCCGTGGACAGGTCGAGAACCCGGTGGTCTGCTCCCGGCGGCTCTTCCCCCGACCCGAGGGTGACCAGCCGCGCCTGCCGGGACGTTTCGTCGAAGGTGACCGTCCTGCCGCTGGCGGCGAAGAGCAGGGCCAGCAGCGATTCGGCGCCGTGCCCGGGGCAGGAAGAACCCACGGTTCCGATCCGACCGAGGGGCGGCTGGTAGAGCAGGCGTGCGACGCCGCAGCCTCCGCGGGAGGTCACGGCCAGGCCCGGAACGATTTCCAGCCGCCCGGCGCGGGGGGCCAGCAGGTCCGGGGGCAGCAGCGCCAGGTCCAGCGAGCCGGCATCGAGGGCGCCGGCCGCCTGGCGGGGATCCTCGAAGGACGTCACCGCGAAGCGCTCGTTCCAGGGGGGCAGGTCCAGCCCCCAACTCAGAGGGCGGGTCTCGAGGAAGGTGGAAACTCCCACGCGCAGGCGTTTCATGGTCGGGCCTCCCCCGGTCGTCCGGCCCCGCGCGGCTTTTCGGGGGAGACGGGTACGGGGGTTCCGGGCTCCTGGCCGACCCCCGGGCCCTCGCGCCCGGGCCCGTGCGCACGGGGCCGCGGCGGCCGATCGCTGCATGGGCCGTCGGGAAGTTCCAGCGGGAAGGTCGGCTTCATCGTCCGTCGGTCAGCGGATTCGGGGCAGGTCGGCCGCGTAGAGGTAGCAATCGCCCGAGGTGCTTTGCAGCAGGCGCATGACCCGTGCCAGGTCGGTGAGGGAGGCGGGAAGCTCGGAGGCCAGCACGAGGCCCCGGCGCTGGCGCAGCATGTCGAAAAAGCCCGGCGGGCGGGGCAGGACCAGCAGGCGGTACGACTGGCCTTCGGCAAAGCCCCCGCGCTCGGCGGCGATTTCGAGCGCTCGGCCCAGGCCTCCGATCTCGTCCACCAGGCCACGCTCGAAGGCCTGGGAGCCGGTCCAGACCCGACCGTGGGCCAGGGGCTCGAGCTGGTCGTAGGTCATCGAGCGTCCCTCCGCGGCCTTGCCGACGAAGTCGGCGTAGATCGCGTCCAGGATCGCGTTGAGTCGTTTCCAGCCCTGCTCGTCGAAGGGTTCGAGGCTCGAATACATGTCGGCGTTCTCGCCGATCTGGATGCCCGAGAAATGGATGCCCGTGATGTCGTCCCAGAACCGGCCCGTCACCAGCTTGCCGGAGAGCACACCGATCGAGCCCGTGATCGTGGCCCGGTCGGCCAGGATATGGTCGGTCTGCATGGCGATGAAATAGCCGCCGGAAGCCGCCACGTTGCCCATGCTGGCGATCACCGGCTTTTTCTGCCGGGTCAGGACGATCTCCCGGCGCATCAGGTCGGAGGCCACGTAGGATCCACCCGGGCTGTCGATGCGCAGCACCACGGCCTTGATGCTGTCGTCCTCCCGCGCCTCGCGCAGGGCGCGGATGATGGTCTTCGAGCCCATCATCGTGTCGCCCAGGGGCCGCTGCTCGGATTCGCCTCGGGCGATGGTGCCCACGGCGTAGATCAGGGCGATGCCCGCGCCCCGGCTCCGGTGGGCCCGGTGGCGGCGGATGTAGTCTTCGACACGAATGAAGGGCTTGTCCCTTCCGACCCGGGCGCGGATCGAGCTGAGCACTTCGTCCTTGTAGGCCAGGCGGTCGACCAGCGAGGCCTCGAGGGCTTCGTTGGCGAGGAAGGGGCCCTGGTCGACCAGCTCCCGCACCCGCTCGGGAGTCAGCCCCCGCGCCCCGGCGATACTGTCCACCAGGTCGCCGAAGATCGCCCCCAGCAGGCTGTTCATCGCCTGGCGGTGGGCCGGACTGTAGTCGCGGCGCATGTAGACGTCGGCGGCGTTCTTGAATTCTTTGCGCTGGGCCATCTGGGGCAGGATGTGCAGCTTGTCGAACAGGCCGCGCAGGAAGGGCGTTTCGGCGCGCAGGCCGTAGAGGCCCACTTCACCCGGCGGCGCGAGCACCACCTCCTGGCAGGCCGTGGCGAGCAGGTAGGCTCCCGCCGAGCCGGCGTTCTCGGTGAAGGCGACCGACCACTTGCCGTCGGCGGAGAAGGCCTCGATGGCTTTGCGCAGCTCTTCGGCCTGGGCCCAGCCGGGAGCCGAGTCGACCTCCACCAGCAGTCCCTGGATTTTCGGGTCCTTCCGCGCCTGGTCGATGCCTTCCAGGATTTCTCGCAGACTGGGGCCCCCCTCGCCGAAGAACCCCTCGAGCGGTCCGCGGGCCCGGTTTTCAGGGAGCGGCCCGCCGAGGGAGACGGCGAGTACCGGGCGTGGCCCGGTGGGCATGCCCCCGCCCGACAGGAAGGCTACGATTCCCACCATGGCGACCATGGCCAGGGCGATGGTCAAGGCGATCAAAAGCAGGGCCAGCTTGCCGGCTCGTGTCATCGAGGGCTCTCCTCCTGGATGCGGCATTCTACCCCCCCCGGGGGTGGGCGCCGGTCGCGGGGGCGCCGCGGGCGACTTGCTCGCGCTGGCCGGGCGCCGTATTCCAAGACAGGAGCAGGAGAAGGAGCCGGGAACCGCCGATGAAGAGCCAGGGCCGGACAGGCGCATCACGGATGCCGCGGGGCATGCCCCTGCTGGCGGCGGCCGTCCTGTCGCTGGTGGCGGGGTCGGTGCCGTCGCCGGCGGCGCCCGCCGCGTTCGAGCCGCGCTGTGCGCGCCTGGTGCGGGCGATCCGCCCGCTCGAGAGGGTGCGGCGCTGGCAAGACCTGCCGGCGGGTGAGATGCGGCGCCGCCTGGTGGACGACCTGCGCCGGGAGACGGCGCTCGCCGCGCGGGACGTGCTGGCGCGCCTGGCGGCGGCCGGGGCGGAGAACGTCCGGGTCCTGTGGGGGCCTTCCGTGGTCTGCGCCCACGCCGACGACGGCGCCTGGCGGGAAGTCGCCGCCCTGCCGACGGTGGAGGCGGTGTTCGCCGACCCCCCCCGCGGCGACGCCGAGATCGACGATCAGGGTGAAGGCCCCAATCGCGGCGTGCCTCCCGAACCCCCCCTGGTCGCCCTGCGGGTGCCGGAGGTTTGGGATCGGGGACTGACCGGTCGGGGCGTCGTCGTCGCGCTGATCGACACCGGCGTCGACTTTTCCCATCCCGACCTGGCGGACCACCTGTGGGTCAACGAGGACGAGATCCCCGGCAACGGCATCGACGACGACGGCAACGGTTACGTGGACGACGACCGGGGCTGGAATTTTTCTTCGAACGACAACGATCCCTCCGATCTTTCCGGTCACGGCACCAAGAGCGCCGGCCTGATCGCGGGCGACGGCAGTGCCGGCAAGCAGACCGGTGTCGCGCCCGACGCGACGCTGATGGTGTTGCGGAGAGGCTCGACTCAATCGGCCATGTGGGAGGCCAGCCAGTACGCCGTGGACAACGGCGCGGCGATCATCAGCCAGTCCTCTTCCTGGAAGTGGTCCTTCTCGCCCGACTACGCCTCGTGGCGCCGTCAGGCGGAAGTGGAACTGGCCGCGGGGGTGCTGCACGTCAACAGCGCCGGCAACACCGGGGCTGCCCTGGACGCCGAACCGGTCCCCTACAACGTGGCGGCGCCGGCCAACTGCCCGCCGCCGTGGCATCACCCCGAGCAGACGCCGCAGGAAGGGCTGGCCAGCGTACTGGCGGTGGGCAACGTGGACGCCCGCTCCCTGTCCATCGCGGTCACCTCGGCCCACGGGCCGTCCGAGTGGACCGACATCAAGGCCCACCGGGATGCCTCCTACCCCTTCGACATGCCCCCCGGGTACCGGGACTATCCCACCTGGGACGGCTCTCCGGGCCTGGGCAAACCGGACCTGGTCGCCCCCGGCGACAACTCCACGACGACGGCCCTCGGAGGGGGTTACGTTTCCTACGGGGGCACCTCCGCCGCGGCGCCGCGGGTCGCCGGGATCGCGGCCCTGATGCTGCAGGCCGTCCCCGGGGCGAGCCCCGCCGAGGTGGCGCGGGCCCTGCTCGAGACCGCCGTCGACAAGGGGCCGGCAGGTCGCGACAACCGCTTCGGTGCCGGGTTCCCCGATGCTCTCGCGGCGACCTCGGCCCTGGGGCCGCCCCTCGAGGTGCGGGTGGTGGAGGTGATCGACCCCGGTCCGCCCCGGGGCGATGGCGATGGGGCGGCCGACGAGGGCGAGATCGACCGGCTGCGCGTCGAAGTGGCCAACACCTCTTCGTCCACCCTGACCGATGTGGAGGTGCTGCTGGGGGCCGGCTCGGAAGTCCAGGTGCGGGACGGCTACCAGTGGATCGGAGCCATCGGCCCCCAGGCCACGGCTTCCACCGTCGCGCCGCATCTCTCCGCGGAGTTCGGGCCGGGCACCTGTGCGAGGCGGGTGCGCCTGGAGGTGGAGGTGCGGGAGGGCGGTCGGCGACGGATCGAGGCGGTGTTCGTGCCGGTGGGAACGGAGACCCGGGAGGACTTGATCGCCACGGAGTTCGAGCAGGCGGCGGGTTTCACCGTCTCGGGCACGGCCACGGCGGGGGCCTGGGTGCGCCAGGTCCCGGTGGGCACGCTGCACGGGGGGACCGCCGCCAATCCCGGCCAGGACCACAGCGCCGATCCCGGGACGGTGGCCTGGGTCAGCGGTAACGGTCCCACCGATCCCCTGGCGGCGGACGTGGACGCCGGCCGGACCGTGCTCACCTCTCCTGCCGTGGACGCCTCGGTCCACGGGGAGCTGGAACTGGTCTTCCATCGCTGGTTCTACGGGGCCGACGCCGGCGGCGAGGATCGCTACCTGGTGGAGGCCAGCGCCGACGGAACCGACTGGACCCTGGTGGAGGAGATCACCGCCACGGAGAACCGCTGGCGACGTCGGCGGATCGTCCTGTCCGACCTGATGACGCCTTCGGCCACCACCTCGGTGCGCTTTCTCGTGGAGGACGCCGGCGGCGAGGACGTGGTGGAGGGCGGTCTCGACGATCTGACGCTGACGGGGATATCCCTCGACTGCCAGCCCTGGTCCATCGCCGCCGACCCCGCGCCGGATGCCGTGGGCGCGACAGTGCGCCTGGCCCGTGCTCCCGGAGGTCACATCGAAGTGAGCTGGGATCCGCCCTCCGCCGCGGGGGGGCGGGATCCGGAGCTGGGGTATCGGGTGCAGCGCTCGACCGCCGCCCAGGGGCCTTTTTCCACCGTGGGCCGGCCCGTACTCGAGAGCTTCACCGACGTGGACGCGGCGGCCCCGACGCCTGCCCTGTACTTCTACCGGGTGGAATCGATTCAGCCCTGAGCCGTTTGCGGGACGCCGGCGATCGTGGTGAGGTGGTGCCCGAAACGAGGTGACCGATGTCTCTGCTGTCTTTTCTCGGGTTCGATCGCACGGCCATGGAAGGAGATCCGGCCCGGGTCACCGCAGTGCGGCGCATCGTCGACGCCCTCGACAAGCTCGAACCCCGGCGCGCCCGCTTCATCGCCTGTTTCGCCTGGCTGCTGGGCCGGGTGGCCCATGCCGACAACGAGATCGGCGAGGACGAGACCCGCGAAATGGAGCGCCTGGTACACGAACGGGGCGGACTGCCCCTCGAGCAGGCGGTGATCGTCGTACAGATGGCCAAGAGCCAGAATATTCTCTTCGGCGGTCGGGAGAACTTTTCCGTCACCCGGGAATTCGAGCGCATGGCCACTCGGGAGCAAAAGCTGGCCTTGCTCGACTGCCTTTTCGCGGTCTCGGCCGCCGAGGGGGGGATCTCGGTGGTCGAGGACAACGAGATCCGGAACATCTCCCGCGAACTCAACCTCGAACACCGGGACTTCATCGCGATCCGCTCCCGCTACCGTGATCACCTCAACGTGCTGCGGGATTCCTGACGGGCTCAGGGCAGGTGGAGCGAGTGTTCACCGGAGCGCTGGTGGTTGTCCGTCCAGCGCAGGTGCAGGTAGGCGCTCGGCGCTGTGGTGAACGAGAGTTCGAGGGGCGCCGTGGCGGCCAGTGAGGCGCCCGCCTGCATCTGGAAGATCGCCTCGTCCCCGTGATGGAGGGAGAGGCTCGCCAGGCGGGTGCCGGGGGGCGGTGGCGGCGCGACCCGGGTGCGCAAGCGGACGCGTCCGCGGCGGCTGCGCACCCGGGTGCGGACCTGCAGCGTGCCGCCCCCGTCGACGACCTCGGCCGCTGGCGCACACCGGGCCCGGGCCCCCAGGTAGACCGTGCGCGCGGTTCCGATCAGCCCCTCGGCCGTCTGCGCCACGGCGACGACGCGGCCGGTCCTGCACAGGCGTACCCGGGTGACGATCCGCGGCGTCACCCCATCAGTCAGCCACAGGTGCAGCGCGAGGGGCTCGGCGGCGCTTTCCACGAAGACGAACAGGGCGTCGACGGCCCGGTCCCGGACGTGGACGGTGACGGGGACCCGCTCGCCCCGGTCCGCCCGATCGGGAACCACCAGTGCGATGGCGTCGCTTGGGGTGTATGCCCCGACGCCGGTGAGGTGTTGGAGGATCCCGGCGATCGACGGACTGACGACGGCTTCTGCCGCCGCCGGCGGAGGCGCGGGCGGCGTGACGAGGACGCAAAGGATGCCGAGGGCGGGCAGCCAGGTGCGGGGTCCAGGAAAACGGCGCGGGGGGACCGAAGACTCCTGCATGCAGACTCCTCTCGTTGCGTGCCCGCCCCCCGCATGCCGGGGGACGGGTCACGGGTTCTTCCAGCGGTGCTCCCACGCCTCGCCCTGGTCCCGCAGGAAGCGGTCGAACCACTCGAGGATCATGGTGCGGTGTTCGGTGCGGCGCTCGAAGGTCCCCGAAATGCCGTGGTCTTCGCCGGGAAAGAGGACCCATTCCACCGGGCGGCCGAGGATCTTCAGCGCGGTGAAGAGCTGCCGGGACTCGGTGGGAGGGACGTTGCCGTCGGCGGTTCCGTGGAGCAGGAGCAGGGGGGTGTGGATCTTTTCCGCGCGGAACAGCGGCGAGTGCCGGACAAAAAGGTCGGGATCGGTCCAGGGGGCGGCGCCCGCCGACGCCATGTCGCCGTAGGTCCACCCCCAGTCTCCCTGGCCCCAGTAGGAGGCGAGACTGGAGATCCCGTAGAGGGAGACCGCCGCGGCGAAGCGATCCGTGGTGGAAAGCAGGTAGGCGGTGAGGAATCCGCCGTAGGAGCCGCCGTAGAGCCCGACGGAGGCGGGGTTGATCTCCGGGTGCGCGCGCAGCAGGGCGTCGATGCCCGCCAGCACGTCGGCCGCCGCCTTGGGGCCCCAGTCACCGGCGTGATGATCGGCGAAACGCTCACCGCGGCCGTAGGCGCCCCGGGGGTTGATCACCAGCACCCCATAGCCGTGGGCCGCGAGGAACTGGTGCATCGGGTCGAAGGCGCGCAGGGTGGGGACGGCACCGCCGTAGGTGTAGACCACCAGCGGAATCCGGCGCGCTTCGAAGGCGAAAAGGGGCGGGTAGTACCAGGCTTCGATACGCTCGCCGCCCGGCCCGCGGAAGGAGGCGTCCCGCGCCGCGCTGAGCATCCACTCTTCCGCGACGGCGGCGTTGGGCTCTTCGACCCGATTCCCGGTGCCCTGTTCGAGCGAGGTGAAGAACAGCGCCGCCGGACGGGTCGGGGAGGAGAGGACCGAGGCGAGGAAACGGCCGTCGGAAGAGGCCGCCGCGCGGGTCAGAACTTCGCCTTCCGCCGGCAGGGGCAGCACGTTCCACCCGTCGTCCGTCTCCTCGACGCGTACCCACCGCCGCCGGGCCCCGGTGGTGGCTGTGGCCACCATTCGGCCTGCCCCCGCCCACACCAGAACGCCGCCCCGTCCCCCGTAGGCCTCTGCGCCGGAACCCGTGATGCGTTCGAGGCTGCCGCTCGCTCGGTCGAGGACCCAGATCTGGGCGTTGTAGACGTTGTGTTCCCCCCTGCCGGGGCCGAGTTCGGCGGGCGGTCCGAGAAAGGCGACGCGTTCCCCGGCGGGCTCGGCGATCAGCGCCCGGGGCCGGAATTCCCAGCCCGCTACGAAGACCCGGAGCAACCGGTCGGCGCCGCTGCGCAGGTCGATCTCGCGCAGCTCGGTCTGGAACCAGGGGCGCTCCCGGCGGGGCACGGTGCGGGCGTACACCACGTGCGAGTCGTCGGCGAAGCACGCGCCGTCGAGGACGAAATCGCCGGGCAGGGTCAGGCGCCGGCGGTTGCCCGTGGCCAGATCGACCAGGTGGAGGTGGGGCCCGGTGAGGTAGTCGGGCAGCCCTTCCCGCGGCGCCGTTCGCCGTCGGGCCGTCTCGTCGTCCCGCCGGCTGCGCCTGGCGCCGGTGGAGGAGAGCACCAGCAGTGCCTTGCCCGTGGGGGCGAAGCCTGCCCAGGCGAGGCCCTCTTCACCGACCAGCACCCGGCGCAGGGGGCCCCGCGGCGCCTTCCAGGTCAGCAGATCGGTGCCCTCGCCGTGGGGCCGCGTGATCAGCAGCAGGTCTTCCACCGGAGAGAAGGCCAGCGCGCGGGCGCCCTCTCCGGCCAGTCCTGAAGCGACGAGCGCCCCCCGCGGGTCGAGCACCTCGAGGGTCGACAGGGGCGCGCCGGCACCCGAAGAGTCACGACGCAGGCTGCGGGCGATCCACTGGCCGCCGGTGGAGACGGCCAGGCTGGTGTAGTCGGCCAGCCGTCTCCGGTCGGCGTAGTCGAAGAGGGGTCTCGGCCCGGTGGCGGACCAGGCGAGGGAGACGGCGGGCCGGCCGGCGGCGGCCAGCGCGAGGGTTGCCGGCAGCGGGGTCGGGTCCACCACCTCGACCCGCAGGAGCAGGGAGACCAGGCCGCGGGCGTGGGCCACCGTGGCCTCGAGGGACGAGGGCTCGGACCGGGCCCCGCGGGAGGCGATCTCTTCGCCGTCGGCGTAGACGGTCAGGCCGGCGGCGCTGCGGGCCTCGAGGGTCACTTCGGTCCAGCGCGGCAGGTGCAGGCGTGTGGCGACCCAGTAGATGCCGGCCTGCTCGAGGCGCGGCCCCGGCTCCGCCTCGACGGCCTGCCACCGGAGGTCGGGGGTTTCCGCCAGGGGTCGACCCGCCACGGGCCAGGCGCGATGGGTGTCGATTTCGGCGACGGTTTCGATCTCCGGGGCGAGGAGGCCGGGAGGCGGGCTCGCCGGCGCGGGCAGGGGGCCCGCCACAAGCCACTGTCCCGGCTGCGGGCCCGACCCGGAAGTCTCGCTTGCCGTCGCTCCGGCAGGGGTCGCCAGTGCGAGGGCCACCAGGGCCAGGGTGGCGACGGACGTCGATGTCGGCCGGATTCCGTTCATCGGTTCCTCCGCGCTCTCCGCGCTCGCCCCCCATCTTACCGAGGCGGCGTTCAGCGGGCAGGGCCGGGCGCGAGCCGGCGAAGCTGGTGTTCGCCGCGACTGGCGGCGCGGTTCCCGGGCGATCGATGGCGGGCGGGCGCTGTCGGCGCCAAGTCGCTGACCGGGATTGGGTGGACGGGTTATCCTCCTCGGCGGTGCCCGGCCGGGACGCCGGCCCGGGCCACAGCGTCGCGTCGGTGACGATGCCGGCCGGGGGCGAGGAGACGTCGGGTGTTGCGAGGGAGAGCGCTGCTGCTGGCCGGGGTGGGGATCGGGTCGGTTCTCGTCGCCGGAGGCCAGGAGGCGGCCGGTGTGCTGGACGTGGAGCGCCGGGTGCGCATCGCCATCGGGGAGGCCGGCGCGGCGAGCCTGGTCCGGGGGCCCGAGGCGATCCCCGGTCTGCCCGCCGATCCGGCCGTCCGGGCCCTGGCGGCCGTGCGGCTCTCTGCGGCCCGGGGCGTTCCCCGGCAGGCCTTCCCCCGGATCCTCCGTGTTCTGCGTCACCGCTCCGGGGAGTCCGGGGAGGTGATCGCGGCGCTCTATCGCAGCCTCGTGCACTACGGGCCGGGGCAGGAAGGCCGGGTCTTCCTGGCCGAGGACGGTGACGGCCTGCATCGGGCGGCCCGCGCCCTGGACCTGGCGCACGGCCGGCGCTGCGACGAGGCGGAGCGTCTGCTCGGGAGCCTGGCTCCCTGGCGGCCGGCCGAGCCCGAGGCCGCGTTGATGGTGGCCGAGGCGAGAGCGCTGTGTGACCAGCGCCTGGCCGCGCTGGGAGTCCTCCACCGCTTCGCGGCCGGGCGCGAGTCCGCCGAGGTGGACCCCCGGGTGGCCCTGAGGGCCGGCGAATGGCTGCTGGCCCTCGAGGATGAGCCCTCCGCCGCCTATTGGTGTTCACTGGTGGCCGACCTGGTGAGCGGCAACCCGCGCCTGCAGTACCGGGCCGCGGTCTGCAAGGCCTCGGCCCAGTCCCTGCTCGGGCGTCTGCCGGCGGCCCGGGTCGCACTGGTGGCGGCCCATGAAAGGGCGATGGCCAGCCCTGTCGTCGACCTGGCGGTACGGCGGCAGGCGGGTCTCGACGCCGCGTGGGTCCTCGTCCGCACCCGGCAGGCCGCCGAGGCTCGCAGGGCCCTCGACGTGCTCAACCGTGTCGCTTCCCTCGATCCGGACGCGGAGACGCTGCGCACCATCGAAGTGCTGCGGGCCCTGGCCCTGGCGCACCTCGAGCGTCCGGGCGAGGCCCGGCGCGCCCTCCAGCGGGCCGGGGCGGCCGCCGGCGACCCGCTGTGGATGACCCTGCTGGGAGCCATCGCCGGGAGCTGGGTGGATCTGCAGCAGGGAGACGACGTGTCGGCTTCCTCCCGCCTGTCGCGGGCCGCGGACCTGGCGCGGGCCGCGGGGTCGTCCCGTTGGCTGGCGGTCGTGGAGATGGATCGCGCGGTGCAGGCTCGTTGGGGGGGGCGTCGCCCGCTGGCCAAGGTTCATGCCCAGGCCGCCCTGGCCGCGTGGCCCGGAGCCGGGATGCCCGGCGAGCGGCTGGTCGATCCCGTTCTGCCCCGCCGGGCCATCGAGCTTTCCCTCGCTTCCGCCGTGCCCCAGAAGGTCGAGTCCTCCGCCCGCTCGGAAGCCCGGCTCGAGGAGGCCGAGAAAGTCCGCACCACTCTCGATCCGGCCCTGAGGCTCGCCGCCGGCGGCTGGGAAGCCGACGCTTCCCGTATTCGCCGCTACCTCGCCGCGCGCAACACCGGGCTGATCTACTTCGCCATCGGTGAGAGTCGGACCTTCGCCTGGCTGATGGAGCCCGGCATCACCCGCGCCGTCGAACTGCCCGCCGGCGACCGGCTTTTCGAGGCCGCGGAATCGCTGGCGGTTCCGGCGCCGCCGACCGCGGTGGTCGAGGCGGCGTCGCGGACGCTCCTCGGGGGATTGCTCGACGGCTACTCGGCCGAGTCCGGCTTGATGATCTGTCCCGACGGCTTTCTGTCCGCGGTGCCCTGGGGAGGGCTGGTGCCTCCGGAGGGAGCCCGCGCGCGTCCCGATCAGCGGCGTCTCGACGGCTCGATGCAGGTGGCCCTGGTCGCTTCGCTGGGGGGGGTCATCGACCCCGCGGGAACGCGGGTGCGGCTCGAGCGGGAGAAGGCGGGTTTCCTCGCCCTGGTCAACGAGTCGGTGCCGGGTTTCCCCGGCACCAGCCTCGACCTCTCCGAGGCCTTCGCCCCTGCGCAGGTGCTCGGTCCGGCGCCCGACCTCGCCGCCCGGGCCCGGCGCAGCCTGCGCGGCCTGGGGGGCGTGGTGCACCTCGCGCTTCCCCTGCTCGCCGCCGGGCAGGGCACGGGAGAGATCGTTCTGCTCCTGCCCGGGGGCCGGAAGGACGCGGAGCCGGCGACCACGAGCTGCGAGGATCTGTTCGAAATCGGGGAGGGGCCGAGCCTGGTGGCGTTGGCCCCCGCGGGAGGCTGGGCGCGACATCCCGCTTCGTGGGTGCGGATGGCGATGCGGGTGGCGGCCCTCGGTGCGCGGGCCGCGCTGGTTCCCCTGGCGGACCTCGAACCGCGGGACGGGAAGATCTTCTGGCCCGCCTTCTACCGGGCGCTGGGGCGCGGGCAGAGCAAGATCGAGGCGTTGAAGGCGGCCCGCAACGAGCTGTTGACCGTCAGCGGCGAGAGTACGGTCGAGTTCAGCTTCATCGGTTACGGCGACACCCGCGTGGTGGCCGCTCCGCGCGTCGAATGGCCGTTTTGGGCCAGCCTGGGCGCGGGCCTGCTGGTCCTCGCCCTGGTGGTGGCCCGGGCCCTGTGGCCCCGACGGGATCCCTTCGACGAAGAGCCGCCGGAGGAGTGACCGGCGACAAGGGATCCGCGTCACCCGCTCCTGCGGCTCGCTGAGGGCGAGGCCCTGCGCGCCGGGCGGGGACGCCGGGTCCCGGATGGAACTTGTCGACACCGATGTCGGTCAAGGCGATCACGCCTCCCGCGTTGCCGTCCCCTGCCCTTCTTCCTCGGTGGCGGGTCCCGGCGGGATCAGGGCTTGCCGCGACGAGTCAGGTTGCGGCTGCCGGCCACGGACAGCCGCCCCCGGCCGGGCAGGTACTCGAGCACCTCGAGAACCTCGTCACCCCTGGGTGCGAGGGGGTGGGGCCGCGGATGACGGATGATGCCGAAGAGGATGCGTCTCACCTCGCCGGAGGCACCGGCTTCGACTTCGAGCAGGGTGATGCGGGAGCGGTGGCGGGGTTCGAGGCGACCGGCGGCCAGCACCTGCCGTCGCTCGAAGAAGAGTCGGTCCAGTTCGCGGTGGGCGCACCGGTGGAGGCGGGCTTGCCGTCGCCGGCGCCGCCAGGCTCTGAGCAGGGCGCGCATGGGAGCATTGTCCCATACCGGCGCGGGTTGCTAGCAGCCCACCGGCACCAGTCGGCGCTGCTGAAAACGCTCGAGAATGGTCCAGACCTGGGGGTGGGCGATCGAGACGGCTTCCAGGTAGTCCCGGCTCAACTCCAGCACTTCGGTGGGTGTGGTGGCGATGGCGCTGACGTTGCGTGGCAGGCGCGAGAGGGCCGAGACCTCGCCGAAACAGGCGCCATCGCTCAGGCGCTGGAGTTCGATCGGTTCCTTGTCCGCGCCTTCCACGGTCAGGGCCACTTCACCGGAGGTGATGATGAACAGGGAGTCGCCGGCATCCCCCTGGCGGAAGATCACCTCGCCCGCTTCCAGCCGGTGGCATGCCATTACTTCGACGACCGCGCAGAGGGTTTCCCGGTCCATTTCCGAGAAGAGCGGCGCGTAGCGCTGCAGGCGCGTGCGCAGCGTCATGGCACCGGGGTCGCCCGGCGGGTCTGCGGCTGCCGGCTCTTCGGCGCGGGCCAGCTCGCCCAGCTTGCCGCGCACCACCTCGTTTTCCGGATCCAGCCGGAGCACCGCCTTGTAGATCGCCATCGCCTTGAGATTCAGGTCGTCCTTTTCGTAGATCTCCGCCGCTTTCAGGTAGGCCTCGACGGCCTCGTCCCGGCGCTCGGCCTGGATCAGCGTTTCGGCGATGCGTCGCTGCCAGTCGGCGGCCTGCCGGGGCTCGCGCCGCGCTCGACGCCGGTACTCGGCGAGGGTCTCCTCCAACTCCCCGGCTCGTGGGGTGCCGGGGGCCTGGTTCCGGGCGGTGCCGAAGAGGAAGCCGAGGATGCTCATGATGATTTCTCCGGGTCGAGCAGCATGCGGATGAAGGTCTCGAGCAGGCGCTGATCGTAGCGGTTGCGGTGGTCGCCACGGAGGATCTTCAGGGCATCGAGGGAACTCATGCCGCGGCTGTAGGAGCGGTCCGTGGTCATCGCGTCGAAGGCGTCGCAGATCGCCGAGATGCGCGCGGCGACGGAGATGGAATCTCCCGCCAGGCCCCGGGGATAGCCCGAGCCGTCGAGGCGTTCATGATGGCTGAGCGTCACGTCCCGCACGATCGGGTCGCGCCAGTTCATCTGGTCGAGAATCTTAATGCCCTGCTCGGGGTGGGTCTTCATCAGCCGGAACTCGCTTTCGCTCAGGCGTCCCGGCTTGTTGATCAGCCCGGCGGGAAGATTCGTCTTGCCCACGTCGTGAATCAGCCCCCCCTGGCCGAGGCTCGTCAGGTAGTCCTGGTCGTCGATGCCCGCTGCTCGTCCCAGGCCCACCGCGTAGACCGAGACATGGAAACAGTGGGTGTAGGTGTAGTAGTCGTGTTCCATCAGGCGGACGGCGCTGTGGAAGGCGCCGGGTTCGGCGATCAGGCGATTGACGGTGTCGCCCAGGTGCTCGATGGTGCGCCGCACACCGGGTGCGCGGGGGTCGTCGAAGACCTCGCGCATCAACGTGCGGGAGCTGTTGATCAGTTCGTCGACCCGCTCCTCGATGGGGCGGTGGGGGTCGAGGATGCGGCGCTTGAGCCGCTCCGCCACGAAGTCGGACCAGGCTTCGGCGTCCTCGAACGAGATGTGCAGCACGTCGACACCCGACAGCTCCAGTCGCTCGCGATGTTCCTCGAGAAACGGCAGCCGGGCGGAGCGGTAGAGCACCGGTGCGCCGCCGGGCGGCCGGAGCCACAGGTCGCAGGGCAGCAGCTCGCCCGGCTCGATCATCTCGAGGGAGATCGAGAAAAAGGCTTTCGGCGGGCTGACGACATCGGCAGGCACAGTTTTTCCCCACCGGGCTTATCGACCCTGGCCTGGAAGGCTTGAGCGGAAGTGGCGGCTGCCGGGGGCGGGTCGGTAGAATGCGCCGCCGCCAGGAGAGTCCCATGAACGAAAGCAGGCAAGTCCGCCGCGTGACGGCGCGGGACCTGATCAGTCTCAAGGTTCCGGGTGAGCCGAGCCTGTCTCCCTGTGGGCGGCGGGTGGCCTTCATCGTGGGGGAGGTGGACTGGGAGAAGGGGGAGGAGCGCTGGCAGATACATCTCGCCGATTTGAGCGGGGGCGGCGGGATCCCGGTGGAGACCCGGCAACTGACCCGGGGATTGAGCGATGCGGGACAGCCGCGGTGGTCTCCGGACGGCCGGCACCTGGCTTTCGTCACTTTCCGGCCTCAACCCCACGAGGATGAAGAAGACGACGCGCGCGAGGATGGAGGGGAAAAACGGCAGGTCTTTCTCTTGCCGGCCGAGGGCGGCGAGGCGCGGCGGCTGACCCAGGCTCCCGAAGGCGTGGAGATCTGCACCTGGAACCACGACGGCACGGCGGTGGTGACCCTGCAGCAGGCGCCCCGCCCCCCGGCGGAGAGCAGTTGGCGGCGGCAGCGGCGGGAGGTCCACGACGACGCGGTGGTGGCCCACGCCGCGATTCCCACCTGGGAGATCTGGAGTCATCCCCTCGAGGGCGGCGAGTCGCGCCGTCTGCTCGGCGGGCGGCGGGGGGTGGGGGAGTTCGATCTCTCTCCGGACGGCAGGCTGCTGGCCTACTCCACCGATCACACGGGGCGACCCGAGGACCAGGACCGGGCGGAAGTGCTGCTGCTGGACCTCGAGCGGGGTGATACCGTGCGTGTCAGTGGAGGACGGGGGGGGTGCGAATCGGGTCCCCGTTTCACCTCCGACGGCCGCTTCCTGCTCTTCTGGGGTTGGGCCGATCCCAAGGTCTCCTACAGCCGCCAGGAACTCTTCGCCTGGGACCTGGCGCGACGGGACCAGCCGCCGCGCCCCCTGCTGGGGGACCTCGATCGAGATCTCGAAGAGATGCTGCCGTTGCCCGACGGGAGGGTGGCGGTGCTCCTGGCCTGGGGCATGGTCAGCCGGCTGGCGCTCATCGATCCGGCCGACGGAGGGTTCGAACTGGTCGGCCCCGAGGGCGCGGTCCTCTCCGGGCTGAGCGCGGCCCGCGCCTGCCGCAAGCTGGCGCTGGTCATGGAAACGGCCTCCGCGCCTCCCGAGGTGGCTCTGCTGGACCTGGCCGACGGGCGGTGTCGCGTCGTCACGGCCCTCGGCGCCCCCGCCGAAAAGTGGCAACGCGCGCGCCGGGAGCGCATCACGTGGCAGTGCGAAGGTTTCGATCACGAGGGCCTGCTGCTGCTGCCCCCCGAGCCGACCCCGGCTCCTCCTCCCGTGCTGACGTGGCTCCACGGCGGCCCCCATTGGCGGGTCGTCGATACCTACCGGGTCTACGATGCGGAAGCCCTGGCCGCCGCGGGCTGGGCGGTCTTCCTGCCCCAGTACCGGGGGTCGTCGGGAGGGGGGCAGGATTACGCCCTGGCCCTGCGTGGAGACCTGGGCGGCGGTGACGTGCGGGACATCGAAGCGGGCCTGGCGGAGTTGCGGCGCCGGGGGCTGGTCGACCTGGAACGGGCTGCCGTGGCGGGAGCCAGCTATGGCGGTTACCTGGTCAACTGGATGCTGGCCACCACCGATCACTTCCGGGCCGGGATCTCCATCGCCGGCATTTTCGACCTGGCCCAGGACTACGCCACATCCGCCTACTCGAGCTGGGAGGAACACTACCTGGGCGGGGCTCCCTGGCAGCAGGCCGCACTCTACCAGCAGCGCTCACCCCTCTACCGGGCCGACGGCATCACGGCCCCGATACTGATCCTCCACGGGTGGGAGGACGACAATACCTACTTCACCAACGCCAAGGCCCTGCATCGCGCCCTGGTGGCGCTGGGGCGCACCACCGAGCTGGTGCTCTATCCCCGGGAAGGCCATGGCCTGGCCGAGCCCCGTCACCGTCTCGACGCCCTGCTGAGGATCGAAGAGTGGCTGGCGCGGCACGTGCTGGGCGTGGCGGGGCCCCATGTTCCCGGCCGGGAGGTGGCGGGAGATCCGGTCACCTTGCTTCCCCTGGGCCACCGTCTGCGGGAGGAGTACGCGGGCGTCCGCCCTCCGGAAGGCAAGATCTTCCTCGAGATTTCCCTGCAGATCGCGGCCCGGGAGCCAGGTCCGGAGTTCCTGCGCCTGGTGCCTTCCGGGGGCGGTTCCGACATCGTTCTGGTGGATGAGAAAGGAGCCCTGCTGCGGCCCATCGGTGTTCCGCTCGAGGTCCAGGGTGCGAGCGTGCTCTTCTGGGGCCGGGGTGCTCTCGAGGCCTGGGCCGGCGAACAGCACCAGCCCCCGGTGCTGCCCGTCAGCGTGGTGTTCGAGATTCCCGAGGAGAATCATCGCTGGCAGCTCAAGGTCAGCGACCTGCCGGCGATTCCCCTTGAAATTCATGGAGCGCCGGACGAAGACGGCGGGTGAGTCAGAAACTCCCGTCGCCGTCGAGCAGGTCGCCCAGGCCGCCGAGCACCGATCCCTCGCCCCGGCGCTTGCCGCCGGCCCGGGGCGCGGCCGCCAGCATGCGGCCCGCCAGGCGGGAGAAGGGCAGCGATTGCAGCCACACCTTGCCCGGTCCCTGGAGCGTGGCGAAGAACATGCCCTCGCCTCCAAAGAGCATCGACTTGATCCCACCGACCTGCTGGATGTCGAAGCCGATGGACTCCTGCATGCCGACGATGCAGCCCGTGTCCACGTGCAGTGTTTCTCCGGGGGCGAGTTGGCGCTCGACCACTGTTCCTCCCGCATGGAGGAAGGCCAGGCCGTCTCCCTCCAGCTTCTGCATGATGAAGCCCTCGCCGCCGAACAGGCCGGTGAGGATCTTGCGCTGGAAGTGGAGGCCGATGGACACGCCCTTGGCGGCGCAGAGAAAGCTGTCTTTCTGGCAAATCAGCCTGCCGCCGTGGTCGAGCAGCGACACGGGGATGATCGTTCCCGGGTAGGGAGCGGCGAACGCGCAGTGGGCCTTGCCCGACCCCTCGTGGGTGAAGACCGTCATGAACAGGCTCTCGCCGGTGAGCAGCCTCTTGCCCGCGCCGACCAGCTTGTCCATGAAGCCTCGCTGGGCCTGGGAGGCGTCGCCGAAGACGGTTTCCATTTTCACCGTGGCGTCCTTGTACATCATCGCGCCGGCTTCGGCGACGGCGCTCTCGCCGGGGTCGAGTTCGATCTCGACGAATTGCATGTCTTCGCCGAACAGCTTGTAGTCGATTTCGTCCGCGACCTTCGACCGGGGCGGGTGGGCCGGCGGCGCCGGGGGCGAGGCCTGGCCGCCGAGTTCGGGGACCTGGGAGACGGGCAACCACTCGGTGAAGCCCTCCCGCCAGCAGTGGCCGTCGGGACGCGCCTGGGCCTGCGCCTGCGCCGCGGCCTCGTCGAGGGGGCCGATTTGTTTGCCGTCGAAACTCAGGTACCACTGGGTCATTCCGCTTCCCTCCCGCTGCGATGATCCTGGGAGCCCAGGTCGCGCTCCTTCCGGGGCTGTTCCGGCCTGTCCGACCGCCCGAAAGCCATTCTATACTTGTCCACTGTCATCGCCGGCCGGTTCGGCGATAGAATTCCGCAGGCGGTCGGAAAACCGAGCGTGAGAGGACCATGGCAAGAGGAAAAGTGAAGTGGTTCAACGAGGAGAAGGGCTTCGGCTTCATCTCCCAGGACGACGGACCCGATGTCTTCGTGCACTACAGCAGCATCACCGGCGAGGGTTTCCGGACCCTTGCGGAAGGCGAGGCCGTCGAGTTCGAAGTCGTCGAAACGGACAAGGGCCTGCAGGCCCAGAACGTCTCCCGCGCGGAAGGCTAGCCCGCTGTCTTGCGGGGGCGGGGCGGGCCCAGGAAGAGTTCGCGGATCAGGGCGGCGGTCCGGTCCGGTGAGCCGGCCGCCACGCTCCAGCAAGGCGTGTCCCTGAGCGCTTCGGCCAGGCCGGCGAGCCAACGATCGCCGCCGGCACCTTGCTCGAGGGCGCCGGCCCGACGCCGGTTCTGTGCCTCACGGGCCAGCAGCACCAGGGCGCGACTGGGCGGGATCGTCTGGGCGCTGGGGGCGTCGCCTTGCGAGCGATCCACCGAGGCGATGGTGCCGTACTCGAGGAGCCGGCCCTCGTGACGGGCCAGGCAGGCCTCGAAGGCCTCGGTCGCATTCTCGCGGGGATCGATCCGCAGGACGATCTCCCAGCCCTCCCGGGCCGCCAGGTGGACACCCGGCAGTGCGCTGAAAGCCGCGATTTCTTCCTCGGTGGGAGGGCCCGAGAAGGTCAGGACGAAGAAATAGGCGGCCGTGGGATCGACTGCGTCGCCCGCTCCCCCGATGAAGAAGACCGCGCCCAGCGGCATGGGGCTCTCTTCGAGGGTGCCGGGGGGGAGCCCGGCCGGATCGAGGGGGCCCGTCGCGCCCCCCGCGAGCTTCGCCGCTGCGCCGGGTCGGATTCCGGGGGCCTTGTGGAAAGGATGGATCCGCCCGTCGGCCAGGCCCAGCGGCGCCATGTCGTCGCTCAGCAGCCGCAGGCCGCGCCGGATCAGGGCCATCGCGAGGGTGGTCTTTCCCGACCCCGAGGGCCCGGCCACCAGCAGGGCCCGTCCTCCCGCGCTCAACGCCGCCGAGTGGAGCAGCAGGTAGTCGCCGACCCGGTCGAGAAGGTGTCTGAAGATCACGCCGAAGGCCTGTTCCAGCGGGGCCGCGGGATCCAGGTCCAGTGGCTGGGAGGCGATGGTCATCCGCCCCGGCGGCGGATCCAGTCGAACCTCGATGGTGGGGCCGCCGGCCTCGACCGATGTGAGAAAAGCCCCGAGGCGGGCTTCGAGGACGCGGCACAGTTCCGCCGAATCGGTGAGGATCCGGGCCCGGGAACCGAGGATGTCGATGTGACGGACGAGGGGGTCGATGGGAACCTCCCGGGGAAGGTGGGCTGGCCGGGTAGGGGCCGGCGCCAGTATAGTAAGGCCCTGGAGATGAGATAGCGTGCGTTTCTTCCCGCGCCCCGAGCCGGGCGCCTTGGCCTGGAGGTTCCTCACGGTGGGGGTTCGATGAGCCCCTCCGGAGGGTCTGCGACCGGGCCCCGCAGCCGAGAGGCCTTCAGCTTCACGCGCCACCCGAGACGTCTCGGAGGGCGGCGCTACGTCTACGCCGTCCTGTCCCGGCGCGCCCGGGGCGTTTCGGTGGGCATCAATCTCAATCCGGACAAGGTGTGCAACTTTGACTGCCTCTACTGCCAGGTCGATCGCACGGTGCCGCCGCCGGAGCGGCAGGTCGACGAGCAGGTGCTGCTGGCGGAACTGGATGAAATCCTCCGCCTCGCCGCCGCCGGTCGGCTCGACGCCCTGGCGTCCCTCGAGGGGGTCGCCCCCTCCCATCGGCGGCTGGCGGATGTGGCTTTTTCCGGGGACGGAGAACCGACGAGCTATCCGCGCTGGGCGGAACTGGTCACGAGTGTCGGGGACGTCATCGAGCGCTCTCTGCCCGGGACTCCCATGACGCTGATCACCAATGCGAGCCTGTTCCACCGGCCGCGGGTGCGCGCGGGGCTCGACGCCCTCGCCGCCCGCGGCGGGAGGGTGTGGGCCAAACTGGATGCGGGTACGGAGGACTTCTACCGCCACGTGGCGGTGACGAAGATTCCCTTTTCCCGCATTCTCGACAACATCGAGGAGGAGGCCCGTCGCCGTCCCCTCGTCATTCAATCCCTTTTCTTCGAAGAGGCGGGGCGTGCTCCCGCGGTGGGCGAGATCGAAGCCTATGCCGCGAGGCTCTCCGGGCTGGTCGCCGCGGGCGGTGGGTTGCAGGCCGTGCAACTGACCACCGTGGCCCGCCGGCCGCCCCGTCCGGAGATCCGGGCCCTCGATGCCGTCGCGCTCGAGGCGATTGCGCGTGTCGTGCGCGCCGCGCTTCCCGCGGTGGACGTGGAAATCTATCCCGCGAGCGCCGAGGGGACACCAGGATGACGAGAATCAGCGGTGACGTCGCCCTCGAGGCGTGGCCCGACCTCCCGTGGAGATGTGCGCGTGAGCGAAAAAAAGAAAAGAAGCCTGATGTTGATCAACGTCACCCACGCGGAAGAGAGCCGGGTGGCGATCGTGACGGAGGGAGTGCTCGAAACCTTTGAAATCGAGACCTTCGATCACCGGTCGACGAAGGGCAACATCTACAAGGGCAAGATCGAGACCGTGCATACGGGCTTGCAGGCCTGTTTCGTCGATATCGGCGACGACCGGGCGGGTTTTCTTCCCCTTGACGAAGTGAACTTCAAGATTCACCCGCCCCGGGGCGACCAGGCCCGCGGTCGCATCGAGCATCACCTGCAGCGCAACCAGGAATTGCTCGTGCAGGTCGTGCGTGATGCCTACGGCAGCAAGCCCCCGACGCTCTCGACCTACTTTTCCCTGCCTGGCCGCTACCTGGTGCTCACGCCGCACGATTCGAGTGCCGGTATTTCACGCAAGCTGGACGACAAGCAGCGGGAGAAGCTGCGCAAGACCCTCGAGAGTCTGCCGACGCCGGAGGGCTTCGGGCTGATCGTGCGCACCGCCGGGGCCGCCGCGACCAAGGCCGAATTGCAGCGGGATCTCAAGTACCTGACCCGCTTGTGGGAGAAGATCGAGGCGGCGGCCCAGCTCCGCGCGCCGAAGCTGATCTACCAGGAACGAAGCCTGGTGATTCGAGCGATCCGCGATCTCTACACGCCGGAGATCGACGAGATTCTGGTGGACGACGAGGAAACCTGGCGCGAGATCCAGCAGTTCTTCGAGATCGTCCTGCCGCACAAGAAGAAGACCGTTCATTTCTACCAGGGCGAGCGGCCGCTGTTCAACAAGCACAATCTCGAAGAACAGATCGAGTACATCTTCCGCCGCAGCGTGCCGCTCAAGTCGGGAGGCGCGCTGGTCTTCGACACGACGGAGGCGCTGACGTCGGTGGACGTCAACTCGGGCAGGATGCGCCACGAGGGGCATATCGAGGACACGGCTCTGAAGGCCAACCTGGAGGCGGCGGCCGAGATCGGCCGGCAACTCCGCCTGCGCGACCTGGGTGGGCTGGTGGTGATCGATTTCATCGACATGCGGCAGTCGAAGAACGTGCGCCAGGTGGAAAAGGCGATGAAGGAGGCGCTGAAGAAGGACAAGGCGCGCTACGACATCACGCGCATCTCACGCCTGGGCCTGATGGAGATTTCGCGGCAGCGCTTGAACCCCAACAAGACCTCCTTGCGATACACGGACTGCCCGACCTGCGAGGGGACCGGGTCGATCAAGACGGTCGAGGCCGCGGCGCTGGGTGTTCTTCGGCGGCTTCAGACAAGGGTGGTCAAGGGCGACCTCGAGCGCATCGAACTGGTGGTTCCCCAGGAGGTCGCCGAGTACCTGCTCAATGCCAAGCGGCGCGAGCTGGCCCGCTGGGAGGAGCGTTTCGAGACTCGCATCGTGGTGCACGCGCGTGCGGGTATGAAGCGCGACGACATGGAAGTGCTGACGGAAGAGCGGAGCCGGTCTTCCGAGCATCGGCCCGTGGTCGCAGCCCCGGTACACAGCGAGATCATGGCCGCCATCGAAGAGGAGCAGGATGGAGCCGAGGCCGCCGCCTCCGAGGGGGGGGGAGATGCTCAGGACGGCGTCGAGACGCCGAAGAAGAAACGCCGCCGTCGCCGCCGCCGGAAAAAGAAGACCGGTGCCGCGGCCGATGCTGCCGAGGGCTCGGCCGGCGACGAAGGGGCCTCCGCCCAGAAGCCCGACGAGGCGGTGGCGGCCGAAGAGGCCGAAGCGGTGGACGCCGGCGACGCGGATACGGCCGACGCCGAGACGCCGAAGAAGAAACGTCGCCGCCGCCGCCGCCGCAAGAAGAACGACGGCAACGGTGCGGAGCCTGGGGGGGCGGTCGACGAGCCGCCGTCGCCGGCCGCAGGCGGCCAGGAAGCCCCCCTCGCCGCCCTGCCGGCCCTCGGGGCCGACACCGAAGAGGGGCCCCATCCGCGTCCCTTGTGGTGGGTGCGGGCCGTCGGCGAGGCGGAACCGGCGGCCGCCGAGTAAGGGGGCTACGCCGCGCTTCAGCGGCCGGAGAGTCGGGCGCGTATCTGCGAGAGAATGGCCAGGGCGTTTTCCTGCGGTGTTTCGGCGCCGATCTGGAGGCCTGCCGGGGCGAAGACCCGCCCCGCGGCCTTTCGGGCCTGGGCGGGGGATTTCCGGCGCAGGGCCGTGAGCAGGCGTTCGGAACGCTCCCGCGGCCCGACTATGCCGACATAGCGGCAATTCCGCCCGAGCAGGCAGGCGAGCAGGCGCAGGTCGTAGGTGAAGTTGTGGGTGGCGAGGATGGCGATGGTGTGGTCGTCGATCTGCAGGTTCTCCTCGAACTGCTCGAGACGCGCGACGATGACCCGGTCGGCGAGTTCGAAGCGGCCCTTGTTGGCACAGGCCGGGTCGGGGTCGACGATCCAGGTATGCCAGCCCAGCTCTTTGCTCATTCTCACCAGCGGGCAGACGTCGAGACCGCCGCCGAAGATCGTCAGCACGGGCGGTGGCGTCAGTCGTTCGAGCAGGACTTCCACCCGGCCCTGATCCGAGTCGTACTCCAGGGCCCGCGCCCCTCCGGCCGCGCTGGCGGACTCCAGGTCCCGTCGAATGGCGCGGTCGATGGCGTCCGGGGCGGGGGGCGAGAAAAGCTGACCTTGCTCGTCGAGGAACCAGCGCGCTCCGGCGGCCGGGCAGTCGGGACCGCTGCTGGCGAAGACGGTGGCGACCGCGTAGGTACGGCGCTGCTCGAGGCATGCGCGCAGCAGCCGCAACGGCAGTTCGTCGGGCTCGCCGGTGAGCGGTTCGAGCAGGACATGGTTCTCCGCCGGCGTCGCGTCGATACCCTGGGCCTGCTCCGCCGAGGTGAACACGCAGAGCTCGGGCCTTCCGGCCTCCGCGACGCTCCGGGCCCGCGCGTGGACGGCCTTCTCCACGTTGCGGCCGCTGAGCAGGCCGACCTGGTGCCCGCCCTCGATCAGGAGCATGCGCGCTCCTGGGCGGCGGTAGCAGGGGCCGAAGGTGCGTACCAGGGTCGCCAGCACCATGGCCGGCCCCGACCGGCCCACGTCGTCGTAGGCGGCGAGGATGTCTGCGAGTTCTTTCATGACCTGCCGTTTCCGGCGGATGGGGGGCGGCCAATTATACCCACCGTGGAGCGAACAATGTTGTTCCCGGCTGCCCGGCCGGGGGGGGCCCTCCCGCCGGGCGCCGGCCCCCCGGAGCGCGCCCCGCAGCCCCCCCTCGCCAGCCGGTGACGGCCCGGCGGCGCCCGCAGGCCCCCCCTCCCGGCGCCGCCGGGCGCGGGGGCGCCCCGGGATCCATCGGCCGGGCCGGCCGGGCGCGCTCAGAAAGCGTTCTTCAGGTCGTGGGGCTTGACTTCCAGGTGGGACGGGAAGGGCAGGCGGCGGCGATAGACCGCCTCCCAGGTCGGCGGCAGGTCCACCTCG
>JAUZRX010000080.1 GCA_030949985.1 Acidobacteriota bacterium | reverse complement strand
CACCCACGTTCTGCAGGCGGGCCCCCTCGCCGTCTCCAGCCCCCTCGACCACCTCCCTTCCGATCCCCAGCCGTAGCAGGTGGGGGAGGGGGCGTGGGGCCGGTGGCGGGCCGCTATGCGGAACGGTGTAGCGCGGTGGGTGTGATGGGGTTGCGGGTTGGAGTGGGGGCGAAGGTGTTGACATCGTGGGGATTGGGCTGGAAGAATCAAGCTGGTGAGCCGTTTGGTGGGGGAGCTTCGTGGGACCAGAGAACGTCGAATGCCCGCTTACGAAGAACGGCCGACTTCGAGTTAGGCGCACGCTGGCCACGGATGCGGAGAAGAAGGCTCATGGAGTTCGGCAAGATCGAATCGCTCGACATTCGCACTCATTGGAAGCATGAGGAGAGTGAGTTCACGCCGTGGCTCGCAAGGGAGGCGCACATCCAGATACTCGGCGATGCCATCGGTCTTGATCTTGAGGTCGAGGGGACCGAGGTTCCGATCGGCTCATTCAAGGCCGACATTCTCGCCAGGGATGGAGACGGCCGGACGGTCATCGTCGAGAACCAGCTCGGGAAGACCGATCACAAGCACCTGGGTCAGTTGATCACGTACGCATCTGGGATTGAGGCAAGAATCATCATTTGGGTCTCCCGGGAGGTTACCGACGAGCATCGTCGTGCCGTGGATTGGCTCAACGAAGTGACGGCAACGGGCATTGCGTTCTTCGCCTGTGAGATCGCTCTATGGCAGATCGACGATTCCCGACCTGCTCCGCGCTTCAACGTCGTAGCAAGCCCGAATGACTGGTCGAAGACCATCAAGAGCGGCCCGACGCCAGACTCGTTATCACCGACCAAGGCAGCACACCTTGAGTTTTGGAATGCGTTCAAGGAGTACATGACGAACGAAGAATCGGATCTTCGTCTTCGAACGCCGCGACCGCAGCACTGGTACTCGATCGCAGTGGGCCGTTCCGGGTTTCACTTGAGTCTCACGACGAACACGCAGGCGAAACGTGTTGGATGCGAACTCTACATTCGAGGTGCAGCGGCGAAGTCAGCGTTCAGCAAGTTGCACAAGGACAAAGAGCCCATCGAGGCAACTCTCGGAGAACTCGATTGGCAGGAACTTCCAGACGGCCAGGATTGTCGTATCATCCAGTACCGTGACGGAGACTCCAAGAATAGGTCCCAGTGGCCGCAGTTACATGAGTGGTTGAAGGATCGGGCGGAAACGTTCTCGGCGGTTTTCGGGCCGCGCGTGAAGGCTCTCAATCTTGAGGAGAGTGATGGCGCCTAACAACGGCATGCACCTGACGGCGCTTCGCGCCGCAGGTGATGCCAGAGCCGTTAGGCAGGCAGTTGGGGGGTGACATGAAAGAGATTCCCGTTGACCCGCAGACCCGTGAGGCGTGGAAGAAGTACCCACTGAGACTGTCCGATGGCTCGAAGTCCAAATGCTGCGGACGATCCATCGTTCTGGTGCAGAGCATGGAAGGTGGATTCGTGACTCGGAACTGCTCCAAATGTGGAAAGTACGACACCTTGCCAGAGAGAGTCTTCCGGAGCCTTCACCTGTGGGTGGCTTGTCCCGATTGCAAGGATCCGATGCAGCCGACATTGCTCGACAAGAACTACGGCTATCGCTGCGACGAATGCGACGTCGGAATCAGGCTGGCAGCTTTATTGCCGAGATGGACCGACCTCTAATGCGAGCTGGCTGCCTGCATCGGCATGGCGTTAGCCGGACCTGACGGAGAAACGCGCATGGGTTATATGAAGACCATCGTCTGCTTGGCGAATTCGAGGAAGCCTCCGTCGGGCCGGTGTATCGCTGGACGCGAAGTGACATCTGCAGGGTTCGGAGACTGGATCAGGCCAGTAAGCGCACGGCCGGCGCAAGAGATTTCGGAGGAGGAACGTCGCTACGAGGATGGGCGCGATCCGAAACTCTTGGACATCATTACGATCAAAATGACCAAGCCCCAGCCTAATCTGCACCAGCAGGAGAACCACCTGATCGATGCCAATTACTACTGGACGTGGGAACGCGCAGTCTCTTGGCAGGATCTTCAGACGGCCGTCGAGGATCCAGCTGGCCCTCCTTGGCTGAACGAATCCTCAAGCTTTCACGGCCGGAACGACCGGGTTCCCGAAGACCGCCTGGGCGGGATGAGCCGATCGCTGTACCTCATTCAACCAAGCAACCTCAAGTTGATCGTGGCGTCGGAGGGCGGCGACTTCGGCCCGGCCTGACGACGCGTTCGCGCTAGGTTTGTCCTGGGGGGAGATGCCTACTGCATGGTGGTCACCGATCCTTGGGTTGAGCGGAAGTACCTGGCAGGTCCCGACGGGGAGAGCGACCTTCGAGACGCTATGATCTGCGTCAGCCTCGGCGAGGTCTTCCATGAATTCGCGTACAAGCTGGCGGCTGCCGTGATCACACCTGAACGTGCGGAGGGGTGACCGTGCCGAGTGTGTACACCATCGGACACTCGACGCACTCGATCGAGGAGTTCCTCGAACTGCTTGAGATGCATGAGATCTCTGCGATAGGCGTAAGCGGTCGGAAATCGGCGTTCTTCCCAGGCCCGTGGATGACAGCTATAAGAGCCTCTGATCTCGCATCCGTCCCAGGATGCTGGAGAAGAGGAGGCCAGCGATGGCGAGAGGGCGTTCACAGCGTGTCCGGCGTAGTGAGGAAGAGTGGCGGGAGATTCTTGAAAGATTCGAGGCCTCGAAACTGAGCCTCAGGGCGTTCT
>JAUZRX010000079.1 GCA_030949985.1 Acidobacteriota bacterium | reverse complement strand
CAGTCGGAGCCGTCGCTGGAGGTGCCGATCTCCTGGCTCGAGGAGCCGTCGTCGCCAAAGCCCGTGCGCAGCGCGTAGAGGAACATGGTGGCCTGCTTGAGGCAGCCGCCTCCACCACCGCCCCGGCGCAGGGAGAGGGCGTTGCTGTAGCCCGTGGTGCCGCACTCCGCGGTGGTCTCGATGCTGATCCAGTTGGTCTCGCCCAGGAAGAACTCGCTCTCGTCGATGCCGAACTCGTCCTCGAGACTGCTCGGGCGGGTCAGGGTCTTGGTCAGGCCCGACTCGGACTCGATGAAGATATGGTAGTCGCCCGAGGGGGCGATGTGGTCGTACTTGTGGAAGCGGTACTCGGTGCCCACCTTGCGGGGGTTGCCGTAGGCCAGGTCGGGGCGGGGGCCGCAGGTGGAGCGGATCGCCAGCAGGCCGCCGGCGCCGCGGACGTACTCCTTGGTCAGCGAGGGGACGTCGTCCGCGCTCTTGACCTCGTATTCCGCCACCACTTGGCCGCCCACGTCCCGCAGGGTGATCAGGGCCTTGCCCCCGCTGGCGCTGGTGATCCGCAGCCAGCGGTTGCCCTCTGAGTCGTAGCTGGCTTGCTGGAGTAGGGCGCCGCCGGACAAGTATTTCTGCACGTAGCTCAGGCGGTTTTCCGGGCTGAAGAAGTAGTTGAAACCGCCGGCCTGGTCGTGGGTCGGCTCCTGGGTCAGGTTGCCGTTTTGATCGTAGAGGAAATCCGCATCGTGGATCCGGTTGTCGGGGAAGCTCGCGCCCGTGGCGGTGTAGGTCCGACCCGCGAAGTGCAGGCCGTCGGGGGGCGCGCTGCCGGTCACCAGCCGGTCGGTCATGTTGCCGTAGCGATCATAGACATAGTCGATGTCGTTGCTCTGCGACGTGCCGTTCTTCTCGTATCCCATCCGCACCCAGTCCAGGCGGTTCGCGAGATCATAGCGATACAGATCGTTGCCGATCTGCTTGATGTTCCGGGCTCCGTCATAGCCGTAACTGCCGGTGTCGAAGAGCACGCTCCCCGCCCCTTCCACGTAAATCCGGCCCGGCAGGAAAGCCGCGTTGACGTCCGTCACGGTCTCCGTGCCGTTGCCGTAGCGCAGGCGGTGGATGCCGCCGGCCACATTGTACTCGATGCCGGCCGTGGCCGCGCTGTCGGGGATCACCTCCTGCCAGGGCGTGGTGGCGCCCGCGGTGTCGTAGATCGCCACGCCCGTCAGAGCGCCGTGGCGGTAACTCAAACCGTATTCGGGGTGCTGGCGGCTGATCGATGCGCCGTCCGGAAAGGGAAGCCGCCGGCGCAGCAGCCGGCGTCCTACGTGGTGCTGAAGTACGTGCGCCCGGTGGTCAAGCGGAAGGACGGCCATTTGAGCTGTCCTCCGGCAGCAGCGTCGGTGCTGGGCAAGAGCATGGCCGACATGAGCCTGCTGGCGGGCCTGGTGATCCAAGCTGGTGTATCACCTGCCGCTATACCGGCAGCATCAACGGATGAAGGCAGCAGGGATTCGGCTCGCGCGCTCGACGCTGACCGATGCGGTGCACCGAACGGCAGAACTGCTGCAACCGATCTGCGACGCCCAGCGGCAATCGATCCTGCAGAGTTCCGTGATCGCAATGGACGAGACACCGATTCGTGCGGGTCGCAAGGGTCGGGGTCGAATGAAGACGGGCTATTTCCGGCCGATCTATGGCGACCGGCAGGAGGTGATCTTCCCCTTCATGCCGACGCGTGCGCACGGCGTGGTCCACGAGCTGTTGGGCTCCTACGCGGGCGTGGTGCTGACGGACGGCTATCCGGCGTACGAGCGCTACGCCCAGCAGATGG
>JAUZRX010000078.1 GCA_030949985.1 Acidobacteriota bacterium | reverse complement strand
TGTGTTGTGATCAAACTCCTCTACGGGGGAGGGTCCACCCATGCCGCGCTCGAGCAGAAATGATTCCTGAGTGAAGCCGGGGGGGTGGCCTTTCGGCCTGAGACTACTACTCTTCACGCTACTCGCGTGGTAGCCCCCGCTGTAAGGCCATTGTTCGGAGTGCAAAACCAGCGCATCTTCTTATGTGCCGGACAAAAGCAGAGACCACCAGCCACGGGTGCTGTGTTGTGATCAAACTCCTCTACGGGGGAGGGTCCACCCATGCCGCGCTCGAGCAGACATGATTCCTGAGTGAAGCCCCGGGGGTGGCCTTTCGGCCTGAGAACTGGATCGCCGCAGTTGCACCCTGCAGTTCCCCAGCCCTCCGCGCATGATGATGAATGCTTGCTCCGCGATAAATGCGTGCCCCGCGTTCGCGGTTACAGGGCCAAGCCCCGGCTGCGCGTGTCTCTTGTAGCAGCACTTCCACCACTCTGACCGCATGTCAGAACGACATTCCACCCATATGCGACGAGGTCGCCATGGCCGAAACATCGCCAAGTCGCCAGCAGCACCTCTACGACCAAGCGGGAAGCTAACGCACCACCACGCAGCAACCCGAACGGGCGCATCACATGGGTGATTTGTCAACTGGGCGGGCCTGCCAGGAACAGCAGCTTTGACGCGATGGAATACGCGAAATCCCCCCCTCCCCCCACCAAGTCTGTCATTAAGGCACTGCCGTCTGTGTTTCCCCTATATTAGCTCCTACCGCTCGAAACCCTCATGCAGACGCCACTCGCACACGGGCGGGACGCCGAACATGGCAGCACAGGCTTATAACGGCATGCACCCAGGTGTCCCTTGCCAACGTTGGACTCCCGGCGGGTGCGCTCATCACATGAATGAGCTGGAAAGCTACGAGAGCACGCAGCAGCAGGGGAGAGCATAGTCGTGACAACGATGGGTCGCGCCATATGCTGCACACGGTGGCCGTGCCAGCTGACACCCCATTGTCGCCTCCCTCCCTTTTCGGTCCGTCCTCCCAGGCGCTTGTGGTCAGGATCCTAGCTGTAAGCATGAATGACATCTCCCGCTACGGCAAATACACAGTCGTCGGTTGCGGCCGACTCCTCCCATAGAGCCCTACAGGGAGGGGGTGCTACGCACCACTGCTGACACCCAATTGTGCCAACGGCTTTGGATTGAGTGACCTTTCCCGCGGTCAGTCGCACCACATCTTCCCCCAACGTCAAAAGACATCGTTGGCTTAATCTCAAAAAGGCTATGAGACGCAAGTCAGCCAGTTTAAGAGAAAGAAGAGGAGGTTTAAGAGAAAGAAGGGGAGGATTAAGAGAAAGAAGGGGAGGTTTAAGAGAAAGAATGGGAGGTTTAAGAGAAAGAAGGGGACTACTACTCTTCACGCTACTCGCGTGGTAGCCCCCGCTCTAAGGCCATTGTTCGGAGTGCAAAACCAGCGTATCTTCTTATGTGCCGGACAAAAGCAGA
>JAUZRX010000077.1 GCA_030949985.1 Acidobacteriota bacterium | reverse complement strand
ACTCCCTCTCCCCGAACACCACCGCCACCGAGTCCGGCGTCCGCTCCACCTGCTCCTCGAACAACTCCGATATCGTCTTCTCCGACGGGTACTCCGCACGCGGCCCTTCCCCCAACTCCAATATCCGCGCCCGCTCCTCCTCCGCGACCATCTCCAACCGCCCGACGGTCTCATCCGGGTTCGACGACGCGGACTCCGCCAACCGCTGTAAATGCACAGCCATCCTCTCGATCCGCTCCCGCTTGAACAGGTCCGCGCAGTACTCGATCCCGCACTCGATACCGTCACCACTCTCGACAAAACTGAACGTCAGGTCGAACTTCGCGATCGCGAACTCCGTCTCGAACGGGTTCACCTCTACCCCTTCCATCTCCAACACGGCATCCTCGTTGTTCTGTAATATCACCATCACGTCGAACAGAGGGTTCCGCGAAAGGTCGCGCCGCAAATCCAACTCCTCCACCAGCCGGTCGAACGGATAGTCCTGGTTATCGTACGCCTCCGTCGCCGTCTCACGGACCCGGTCCAATATCTCCGCAAAACCCTCCCCTCCACGCACCTCGTCACGCAACACCAGAGTGTTCACGTAGAACCCGACCTGGGACTCGAGATCGCTGTGACGTCGACCCGCGATCGGCGTCCCCACGATGATCTCTTCCTGACCCGTGTGACGGTACAGTAACACCTTCACTATCGCCGTCAGCGTCATGAACAACGTCGCACCGCGTGGCCGGCCGAGCTCCTGTAAACGTCCCGCTACCGCGCTCGGAATCCTGAACCCGATCCTCGACCCTCTCGAACTCCGCACGGCCGGTCGCGGGAAATCCGCCGGAAGGTCGAGCGCCGGAATCTCCCCGGAGAGCCGCTCCAACCAGTACGCGCGCTCTTCTCCCAACCGGTCGCTCTCCATCAGCCCGTTGTGCCACGCCGCATAGTCCTTGTACTGGATCGGCAGTTCCCCCGGGTCCTCCCCGCGCAGGATCGCGGCCAGTTCCCGCAACAGCACTCCTATCGACCACCCGTCCGAGACGATATGGTGCATGTTGAAGAACAACAGATGCTCTTCAACATCCACTCGGACGATCCCCACTCGCAACAACGGCGCGCGCTCCAGGTCGAAAGGACGCGACGCGCTCTCCGCCTCGATCCGACTCAACGTTCCCCTCTTCTCTTCCTCTCCCTTCCTGCTGACGTCGTGACGTTCGATCCGGAACTCCACTTCCTCGCTCACCACCTGGCGCGGCTCGCCCTCCACTTCGATGAACGACGTTCGCAACGACTCGTGACGGCGGATCAAGACCCGGAACGCCTCCTCCAACCTCTCCACGTCCAACGCTCCCGTCAACCGCAACGCCGCCGGCATCGAGTACGCCGTCTTGTCTCCCATACGGTCCAGTATCCAGAGCCGACGCTGCGCGTGCGACAGTTCGTAATCCGCCGCCTCCTCGATCCGAACGATCGGCGTGAAAACGATCGGGGCACGGTCGCGCATCAGCTTCGCCTGGGACGCGACCGTCGGGTTGGCGAAGATCTCCCGGATCGAGACCTCGACCTCGAGGTCCCGGCCTATCCGCGACGCGAGCCTCGTCGCCAACAGGCTGTGACCGCCCAGTTCAAAGAAGTTGTCATGCCGGCCCACACGGTCCAGACCGAGCAGGTCCCGCCAGACCTCGGATATCTTCTCTTCCACTTCCCCAACCGGCGGCTCATACTCGCCCGATCCCGCAAGCACGCCCGTACGGGCGTCTGGCAACGCCTTCCGGTCCAA
>JAUZRX010000076.1 GCA_030949985.1 Acidobacteriota bacterium | reverse complement strand
TGCAGCAGCAGACCGCGCTCGGTGACGAGGTCATCCTCCAGAACCAAGCGATCCTAGTGTCGCTCGGGAAGCTCTCTGGTGAGGGCCTCGAGCGCGCGACGATGGCCGCTGCCAACATGGCCGCGGTGGTCGGTATCGACTTGAAGGCTGCCATGATCCTCATGGCCAAGGCTGCCGCAGGCGAGACGTCTACGCTGTCGCGATATGGAATCGTGCTCGGCAAGAACGTCGCCGCTGGCGAGAAGTTCGCTCGCGTCCTTGAGCTGATCGAGGAGCGCATGGGCGGCGCTGCGGCCACCAGGGCGAAATCACTCGAGGGCGTGTTCGAGGCGATGGGCGCGGCGATCGGTGATCTTGGCGAGACGATCGTTGAGTTCACCGGTCTGGGTGACGTGCTAAAGGGCTTTGCCGCTGACGTGAAGGAGGCGGCGGAGACTATCTCAGGCTCGATCAAGCAGGCCGCGCAAGACGACCTCGAGCGCGAAGCGACGCGCATCTACGACGAGCTGCAGAAGCGTCTTGGCGAGACGTCGGCGAACACGTTTGCCGTGATGCTCGAAAACGCTCGCAAGCTCGGCACGGTCAAGGAGCTGCTCGCCCCGCTGACCGAGGCGCTTGACGGATGGGACCAGGGCTTGCAGGAGGCGCTCGATCATCAGCGCGCCTTCAACGACGCGATGGTCGATGCGCAGGTGGCGTCGGAGCGCGCGGCCGAGGCGGAGGAGCGCCGCAAGCGCTCGCTGGATGCGATCATAGGGCCATACGAGCGCGTTGCTAGCCAAGCCGAGATGGCGGCGAAGTGGCAATCGCTGCTGAACGACGCGGAGGTTGCCTACGGCGAATCGGCCCGAGTGGCGCTCGAGGCGGCGCTCGAGTTGTCTCCGACGATGGAGACGCTGAATCGGATCTACAAAAGCATGGGCGCGCACCTGCGCAAGGTGGCGCAGGAGAAGCGCGCGGCTTTCGAGGCTGTACCGAGCAGCGTGCCGTTCATCCAGTCTACAGGCGCGCTTGCGTCGCCGTCGCCGACGATACCCGACACCGTTGCCGATGGCCTGGACGTACAGGCCGAGGCGTACCGAGAGTTCGAGGAGGGCATCACCGAGGCGGCCGAGCGGGCGGCAGAGCGCAGGATTGCCATCGCTGAGCGCGAGTCCATGATGCGGCAGATGCTGCTCGGGCAGGCGCTGTCCGTGACGTGGAACGCGCTTCGCGCCGCTTTCCCGAAATCCAAATCGCTGGCCATCGCGCAGGCGATCATCAACACGGCGCAGGGCGCGACGAAGGCCCTCGCCCAGGGCGGCATCTTCGGCCCGGCGCTCGCTGCGATCGTTGTCGCTGCCGGCATGAAGCAGGTGGCGATGATCCGTGCCCAGAAGTTTGCGACGGGTGGAATCGTCTCCGGTCCTGCCGGGCGCGACGCCGTGCCCGCGATGCTCACTGCTGGCGAGGGCGTGCTGACGCAGAGCGAGACGCGCGCTGTGCTTGACGGCCGGGCCGCTATCGTACCGGCCGGCCACGCGTCTACGGTGCACGTGACGATTAACGCGCTTGACGGCGCGGACGTGGAGCGTGTCTTGACGCGCAACAAGGAGGGCTTCATGGCTGCTTTCCGCGACGCGGTGGCGATGGGGTACTGACATGGCCGACTGGACGTGGACGACGACGCACGCCGAGTACCCGTACACGGGCAAGCGCATCGCGCCACCGACGCTTGTCACGCGGTACGAGGACGGCAGCGAGCACCGCCGGCAGAAGCACTCTAACTTCATCCGCGAGTGGACGGAGGTCTACGACGTGGACGAGGCGACGCTTGCTAGCATGCTGAATTTTTACGACGCGCGCGGCACGTACACCACCTTTACCAAGGTCAGCTACGACCCGGACGACGCGACGCCTGGCACTACTGAGGCGACGGTGCGCTTTGTCGAGCCGATGACGTATGAGCGCGTCGCTGTGGGGTCGTACCGCGTGACGGTTAAGTTCACCGAGGTGTTGTGATGCTGACGGTTCCGGCATCGATACTCGCCGAGCTGGAGTCCGACGCGAATCGGCCGGTGGTGGTGTACGAGCTGGAGCTTGCGTCGAGCACGCTGCGTTACGCGCCGCAGGCGCTGACGTGGGGCGGCAACGCCTATTCGGCGCTTGCGATGCGCCAGACGCCGATCAGCGAGCAGATGGCGTTTCGCGTGCCCGAGGTGGCTGTGACGTTCAGCAACGTGACAAACACGCTGCGAGGATACTTCGAGCCTGAGGATCAACTGACCGGCTATCCGCTCACCGTGCGGCTGCTGATGCGCGACTCCGCCGGTGCGCTGCTCGCCGATTCGCTGGTGCTTTTCCGCGGCCTGATGGAGCGCCCGCGTCGTATCAGCGAGGAGGTCTTCGAGGTCCGCGCTGTCGGTCTGCTTAAGGGGTGGGACATCGCCATTCCGCGCAGGCGCGCGTCTACGTGGTGCCCGTGGGTCTTTGCCGACGGCGTGCACTGCCCGTACACGTCCACGACGACGGCGAGCAACGCTGGCACAAACAGCACGGCCGTGCAGGTGGCCGACGCGTCGAACCTGGTCGTGGGCCGCGACATCACAATCGGCACTGGCGCGAAGGTCGCGATATCGGCCATCTCTGGCGTTGACGTGACGCTTGCGGCTGCGCGCACGTGGTCGGTGTCAGACGCCGTCGCGTATGCCGACTGCAACCGTAGCTGGGCGGACTGTGGCAAGCGCGCACAGCGGCACAGGTTCGGCGGCTTTCTTGCGTCGCCCAACATGGCGCGCCTGGCGTATGTGTTCGGCGGATTCGAGGTTTAGCGATGGTTGGCCCTGGCGATCCGTTCGACAACGGCGGTTTCCCGACTACAGGGGAGGGCAAGCGCGAGCTTGTCATGGGCGACTTGACCGCTGTCCGCGGTGTGCCCGTAATCGACCCCACAGCGCCGATTGTTGTCATTTACGGCCGTCGGCGCGTATCGCCGAAAGCGCTCGAGAGTGGCCATGCGACATGGGGCACGACGGACCAGAA
Source organism: Acidobacteriota bacterium (assembly GCA_030949985.1). Lineage (NCBI taxonomy): Bacteria > Pseudomonadati > Acidobacteriota > Acidobacteriota bacterium. The sequence goes on along the minus strand of JAUZRX010000076.1, from coordinate 265 downwards.
GGTGGTTTTCTTTTTGCTGTCCGAAGGCCCCATCGACAGCGTTCCTCGGTGGTACCTTGACGGCGAAGAGACGGCCGACGAGGTCGGCACGATAAAGACGCTCGGTATCTTTTACCGCGTCGGCGCTGTGGGCGTAGACGACGACGAGACGGAGGCGGAATACAACGCCGACGCGAGCACGCAGCAGCGTGCGCAGAATCGCGACTATCGGTCGGTTACGGGCCAGACGTACAGCGAGACGGCATACGCCGCGTTTGTCTCAAAG